>JAJAZK010000566.1 GCA_026785765.1 Rhodoferax sp.
ACCAACACCAGGTCTTTCTTGCGGTCAACGATGCGGAAATAGCCTTGCGCGTCCATCACCGCCACGTCCCCGGTGTACAACCAGCCGTCTTTCTGCACGATGGCGGTTTCATCGGCGCGGTTCCAGTACCCGGCCATGGTCTGCGGGCCCTGCACGATCAGTTCGCCGGGTTCACCGACGGCCGCGGGCTGTCCATCGTCCTGTACCAGGCGTACCCCGGTGCCCGGCACCGGAATGCCAATGCTGTCCGGTTTTGCCACACCACTGAGAGGGTTGAAGGTAACAACGGGAGAGCACTCGGTGAGTCCAAATCCTTCGGCGACGCGGGTACCGGTGATGCGTTGCCAGCGCGCCGCCACAGCGCTGTGCAGGGACGTGCCGCCTGCAATCGCGGCTTTCAGCTTTTTGGGCGGAAAGGCGGTGAACCACTCCTCGTTCATCAGGCCGTTGAACAGGGTGTTGACGCCAGTGATCCAGGTGATCGGGTAGTTTTCGATCGCCCGCTGCAGGTTCTGTACCGGGCGCGGGCTGGGCACCAGGATGTTGCGCGCCCCGATCTCGACGAAACACAGCAGGTTGGCCACGAACGCGAAGATATGGTACAGCGGCAAGGCGGTCAGCACGCATTCATTGCTGCCCATGTGCGAGCGCCCCATCGCCAGCACCTGCTCGATGTTGGCCAGGAAATTCGCGTGCGTCAGCATGGCTGCCTTGCTGACACCGGTTGTGCCGCCGGTGTACTGGAGTGCGGCAATTTCGCTGGCGGCAACATCCCTCCAGTAGGTCTGGACCACACCCGGCGTTGCCTTGGCGCTGGCTGTTCCAGCAGCCAGGGCCGCGGACAGGCGCAGCACCGGCACCGCCAGCGCCGGTATCGGTGGCAACACCTTGCTCCAGACTTTTTGCACACCACGCACGATCAGGTTTGGCAGTGCCGGAAACATTTCCGAGACGGCTGCCAGCACCACATGTTCGATCTTGGTGGCGGGAACGACTGCGGCCAGTTTGTCCGCAAACATGTCCACGATGACCAGCACCTTCGCTCCCGAGTCGTTGAACTGGTGCCGCATTTCACTGGCGGTGTACAGCGGGTTGGTGTTGACCAGTACACAACCGGCCTTGAACACGCCGAAGGCCACGACAGGATATGCCAAGCCATTGGGCAACTGCACGGCGACGCGGTCACCGGCCTTGAGCTTGCAGTCGATGCGCAGGTAGGCCGCAAAAGCGTCCGACGCGTCCGCCAACTGCCGGTAGCTGAGGGAGCCGTTCATCCCGTTGGGAACGACGCAGGTAAATGCGGTCTGCCCGGCAAAAAGCTGGCAGGCGGAATGCACCAGGTGGCCCAGGTTAGGATGGCGTGCGGGTGGCAGGGTTTGGCTGATGCTGCTGCCATAGGCTGCCAGCCACGGCTTGTTGTCGTAGGCCGAAAATCGGGTTTCCATCGTGCGTCTCCTCTTGTTATGTACTACCGGATCGTCCACTCCGCAGTGCGAATGACGGTAGCATGATCGCGCTTGGCACCAAGAAGCATGGGGACACTCTGGCGTCGCTGAGTGACAGGAGCGCGCGGCTGGTCGGGAAGATGGCGCGCTACCGTCGCAGTGCGACGCAAGACCCTGCAAAACGGGTGGTAGGCGTGGCAATGTCACCATCGGCTCTTTTGATTGGGGCCAAATGATTTACAACGCTCTGTTGCTGGTTCATCTGTTGTCGGTGATCGTATGGATAGGCGGTATGGTGTTTGCGTACTTCTTCTTGCGACCGGCTGTAGCCGCGCTGGAGGCTCCGCAGCGCATCCGCCTGATGCACGATGTGTTGGGACGGTTTTTCGGCGCGGTCCTGGTGGCGGCCGGGTTGATTCTGGCCAGCGGGCTGTGGATGATTGGTCGCGTCGCCAAGGCTGCTGTGCAGTCTGGCGGCAGTTTCCAGATGCCGCTCGACTGGACGGTAATGGTGGTACTGGGCCTGCTGATGATGGGCATCTTCGGGCACATCCGTTTTGTGTCGTTCAAGCGGCTCGGCCAGGCCGTCGCAGCCGCTGGCTGGCCAGCCGGTGCGCAGGCACTGGCGAGCATCCGCATCGGAGTCGCTGTGAACCTGGCCTTGGGAGCGGTCATCGTGGCGGTCACGCAGCTGCTGTGATGCCAGCCGATGGCCTTCGCTTGACTGGAGGCGCTGCCATCGACGATGCGCTGCGATCCAACCCAAGGTATTGAATGGGCGCAGGGCCAAAACTGGCTCCTGGCAGCCCTTCGGCAGCGCCTGTGTCAGGCTTGCCAGACTCCAAAACCGCCCTCGCGCAGGTCAATCGCCGAGTTAACTTCCTTGTCGCGGGCGCCGTCGCAGGACATCAGGTTCCGGGCCTGGTACAAATCGGGCAGCAGGTGCCGGCTGAATTTCTGCGCATACCGGTTGGCCTGGATGCCGGCTTTGTGTTTGTCGAAACGCAAGTCTGGGTCCAGCCCGGTCATGCCTGCATACACACACGGTTTGCCAGACACCTAAGCCGGGTTGGCGCTCATCAAACGCGGCTCTTGCAACACTGCGCATGACCATGCCGATCAAGGTCGGAACCAGCAGCATCACCAGCACCGGCGCTACGCTGGCGGCCGGAATCGCAAGCCCACTGGTGACTCGAGCCAGCTTACTTTAAAACGCAATCAGGGTCGGTACAAACGCCACTGTTCTCAGAGTGGAGACACAGGTCACCATGATGAACAAAGCGAATACACCTTCGCTGAAGTGGGTATCGTCCCAATTTTCTTTTAGCGCTCGAACGTTGTGCCGTGGGTGACTGTTACGATTCCACATGCTTGAAGGGGCTAATTGGGCTAAGTGGATAGCCCATTGAAAACCTCACAGCGATCTGCCAGACTGCTTGTCTCTCAATAGGGTCCAAGACCATGAACCATTCCACCCTGAGTCCGGTTGCTGAATTTCCGTCCACTGCAGAGGCGGGTAATCGCAATGCAGCCGAGGAACATAACACGCTCAGGTCGTTGGCGCGCAAGAATGGCACGCTTCCGGGAGTGGATGCTGCGGAATTGCGGTCGCGCCAGTTGCTCGCGGCGGTGTTGGCGTTTCGCGATGGGGATTTCTCCATGCGCCTGCCGATCGATTGGGTGGGAACGGATGGACGCATTGCGGAGGCGTTCAACCAGATCATCGCCTATGAAATGCGCCACACCGGAGAGGTCAAGCGGTTGAGCGTGGCGGTCGGCAAGGAGGGGCGGCTGCAGCAACGGATGTCGGTGCCGGGTGCCATCGGCGGCTGGGCGCAAAAGGTCGATTCCTTGAACACCCTGCTCGACGATCTGGTGCGGCCGACGACCGAAGTGGCGCGCACGATCGGCGCCGTCGCCAAGGGCGATCTCGGGCAGTCGATGGAGTTGGAGGTGGACGGTCGCGCGCTGCGCGGCGAGTTCCTGCGTTCGGCGAAGCTGGTCAACTCGATGATCGAGCAGCTTTCGGTTTTCACCTCGGAGGTGACGCGCGTGGCACGCGAGGTTGGCACCGAGGGCAAGCTGGGCGGCCAGGCGAAGGTGAAGGGTGTGTCGGGCGTCTGGAAGGATCTCACCGACTCGGTCAACCAGATG
>JAJAZK010000567.1 GCA_026785765.1 Rhodoferax sp.
CCTTTGGCGGTGCTGCGCCTGAGCATCGAGCGAATGCAGGCCGACACCGCTGCCGCCGCACCCGCACAGCACCAACTCGCGACCCTGCATGCAGCCACGCTGCTGATGGAGCAGACCGTGGCCACGCTGCTGCTGCTGGCGCGGGAAGACGATGGCCAGCAAGGTGCGGCGGCTGGCAACATTGCGGAGCCGGTCGCACTGTTGCCGCTGGTCGAACAGTGGGTGCTGGCCCATGCCGGCTGGCTCGATCGGCAGGCCTTGGCGCTGGACATTCAGCTGCAGCGCCAGGACCGGCTGAAGCTGCCCGCACCGGTGCTGCAACTGGCCATCGCCAGCCTGCTGGGCAATGCTTTTGCCCATGGGGCGGCTGGCGGCCGGGTTCAGCTGGCTTACGAGGGCGGCGCGCTGGTCATCCGCAACCCGGGCCCGGCGCTGCCGCCGCAGGCCGGATCCGACTTCGGCAAAGGCGCACACAGTGCTGGCGATGGCCTGGGCCTGGCGATCCTGCACCGGCTGCTGGAGTCACGCGGTGGACGGCTGCGCTTGAGTCACGCCGACGGCATCACCACGGCCACTGTCGATGGCTAGGGCTTGCGTGAACTGGGCCTCGCTGCGGGCGCGGCGCGGGCTTGGTTGGGCTTGCCTCTGGCTGAGCCTGGGCCTGTTGCTGTTGCCGATGTCACCTACCGCGCAGGCCGCCCAAATGCTGCCTGGGCCGCTGCCTGCGCCGCTGCCCGCGCCGCTGCAGCGGCAGCTGCAAACCCTGCTGGACGAAGAACAGCTCGCCGGCATGGTGGTGGCGACGCTGCAGGATGGCCGACGCCTGGCACCCCGACCCCGGCGTGCTGTGGCTGCGCAGCGCGCCGGGCATGCAGTTTTCGTACGCCAACCTCAGCCACACCCTGGCCGCGATGGTGTTGGAAGCAGCCGTGAACGAACGCTATGAGGTCTGGATGGCGCGCGAGCTGCTGCAGCCGCTGGCCATGGCCGACAGCATGATGGCCACTGGTACAGCGTCGTCTGCTCGGCGCGGTGGCGCTCGTCGTGGACAGGGAAGTCATCCGGCGCCCGGTGGGATTGCCAGCCGATGGCTTGCACGCGTTGCTCAGGAGCATGGCGCGCTCGTCGTCCAGCCCGCTTATCAGCAGCTTGGAGCCGCCGTTGAACGCGCGCAGGATGTTCTCGGCCGGCACCGTCGAAAAGGAAATGAAGGGCTTTTCGACGGCGCAACGGCTCGACAAGCTCGCGGCGTGCACGGCAGCCACACCGGCGAGATCGTGTTCCGGGACGCCGAGGAATAAGAGGCGTCGTTTACGGGTGAACCCGCAGATCCAGTGCGCGTTTGCCTGCCTCAGAAAGCCCCGGGGCGCAGCCCGGCTCATCGTCCCGAAGTACCGGGCCGATGCTATTGGCGCGGATGACCTTTTGCAGAATGTCGCAGGCGCTCTTGGTCCAAATGAACGGCTTGGGTTTGACGTTGTGATGTGCAATGTATTTGTCGATGGCGGTTACGAGTTCGGGCATGCTGGTGAACACGCCGTTGCGCAGTCTCGCGGTGGTGATGTCGCGGAAGAACCGCTCCACCATGTTCAACCACGAAGCCGATGTCAGCGTGAAGTGGATATTGAACCGCGGATGCTTGACAAGCCACTCCTGAACGACAGGATGCTTGTGCGTCGCGTAGTTGTCGGCGAAGAGGTGCAGCGTCTTGTCTTTGGGCGTCTCGCGGTCGATCTTGCGCAGGAACTTCAGCCACTCGGCGTGTGTATGGCGCTGGTGGCACTGGCCTATGACGTGGCCGTTGAGCACATTGAGGGCGGCGAACAATGGGGTCGTGCCGTTGCGTTTGTAGTCGTGAGTCATGGTGGCCGCACGACCTTCTTTCATCGGCAGGCCGGGCTGCGTGGGGTCCAACGCCTGCAACTATTCCGTTTGGCGACATACGTCGCGATACGAAGCTTGCCCAGTCTGCGGGAACGCGAACTGACTGCCGAAGACCGCGCCAATGGCGCAGAAGTTCTTGAAAGAACACCTGCCCGAAAAGCTTGTGGTCAGGCCAGAAGTCGTGAGGCCTCCGTCCAAAGCTGCTCAGTCAGCGGGCGACGCGCTCGGTCACCTCGTCGGTAAGTCCCTCAAGCAGTAATTCAGCCAATGCCAGGTGTACGCGCAGGAGCGAGGCCTAACGCGAGGAACCCTGGCCGATAGTGTCCGAATACCGTTGCCCTGAGTTTTCACAGGACACCGCCGACATTCGGGCGAGCCGGTGCAACGAGCTGGATTGCAGCCCGTTGCCGGCGATGGCGATGGCGATGGCGATGGCGGGTTCAGTGCATCGTGTGGGCCTGCCCGGCGTTGGGCTTGTCCGGCAGCGTGACCCGCGTGAATGACGGGGCCACGGCTGGCGAGTTCGGCGTGTCCGCAGCCTGCAACGCCAGCATTCGTCGCCGCACCACGTGTATGTCGCGGGTTAGAGTCAAGCGGGTCAGCGGGTCAGGTCTTGCCTTTTGCCTTGCATATGTTTAGGCTGCACCGACATTCATCGTTCACGCGAGGGAGTCGAAGTGGGCAAAAGGCAAGACCTGATTCCGGTCCCCTCGGATCGCTTCAACCTGTGGCGTTGCTTCATGGCTTCCCTGGCACAGGCGGCAGGCAAGAAAGACGCTGCGCGCGCGCTACGAGTCGTTGCGTGCCGATATACAGCACAACCGTTTGTCTCGATGGCTCGAGTCGACAATTGCCGCAGTCAAGCAACTGCGGGCTTTATGAAAAAAATGCCGCGTCGATAGAAATTCCTCGCGGAAAATAAACTGATGGATGAATGCGGTTTGCCATGAGTTCACCGGCTCAAGACGCATTGCGGCTAAAGATGGGCGGCCTGATTCTCATGGTCGCTGGCGTCGCGGGCTGTGGCTTTATCGGCGAAGCGGTAGGCGACGGCAGCAAGCTTCTTACCGGCACGCCGGTGTCCATTGCACAGATAGCGGGCGCCTGGCTGATCGCCGCGCACGTCGCCGCTTTCGGTTTGATCGTCCTGCTTGCCGGCCTCAAAAGTGTTCCGCTGCTGACGAGCGCGGCTGCCCGTCGCGGTGCATGGCAGAAGCTCATCGGCTTCACGCTGATCATTCTGTGTCTCGCGTACGCAGGCGTGATGGATATGCCGGCATTCCAGTTCGCGGCTGAAACATGGTGGATAGCATTTCCTAGCCTCGCGGCATTTCTCATATCAGCTCACACCGGCTTTCGGCTTCTGCGCACCGGCTGGAAATATGACGTGGTGTCAGCCGAAAAACTGCTGAAGACCGATCGGCGTCCGCCCGTCGTTTATCTGCGGTCCTTTGAAGCCGACAGTGAAATCGTGCTGCGGCCCGCGGGGTTCTGGAACAGGTCCGTGACGGTAGTCTTCGACTACATGATGACGTTCAGCCCCGAACAGGAGTTAGCGGAAGTTCTGAATCGCGTCGGCCCGGTCATCGCGATCGGCAAGCCAGGCGAACCGCTGCCGGAGCTGGGCGCGGCGCGGCTTTACGTGAGCGATGTGGACTGGAAGGCCAAGGTTACCGACATGATCGCGCGGTCCCGCCTGGTGGTCATACGCACGGGCTCGACGCCCAATCTGCAATGGGAAATCGAGCAGACGATGGCGCGGGTGCCGCGCCGGCATATTCTGTTCGTGAGCCTTGGCGACGCCAAGAGAACAGCGTTTTTCGACCAATATTTCAGCGAGCGTTTTGGCCGCGTCCTGCCGTCATCGGCGCCTGCCGCCAAAACGGGTGCGTTCACCAAGCTGATGTCCACAGGAAAATATGTGACTGGCCGGATAATTTTCTTTGACGAAATGCAGCAACCCCGTGAAGAACCGATTCGGCTCAGCATGACCTGGTCGGGGCTCGCGCTGGGACTCATGCGGCCGTATCGCGATTCGATTCAAGCGGCCATGCAGCGCGTGTTTGCCTCACTGGAACTGCCGTGGGCAGCGCGCTATAGCCAGACTTCGGCTGTTTTGCTTGCGATGGTCGGCGGAAGTTTCGGCCTGCATCATTTTTATATGGGCGACCGGCGGCGCGGTTTCAGGTACCTCGCGTTTTTTTGGACGTCGGTTCCGATGTTCGCTGGCTGGTACGATGCCGTCAGAATGGCGCGGATCAATCCGCAGGAATTCGACGCGAAATACGGTGCTCTCCGCTGCGGGCCTGGCAGTCATGGATATGTCGCCGAGCCGGAAGGCTCGTAATACGGCACTTGATTCATGTCGTGTCGCCCCAAGCGGAGTTTATCGGACGACGTGGAGCGTGAGTTCGAGGAGTTTCTTGCGTGCCGACGTCTGGAGCAAGGCTGCCTGTCAGCGGCGGCGCAAGAATGCTGATAAATGGCGACTATCTCATTTGCGCTGCGCTTGCAACTTGCCGCCGCCAGAAACGCGCGTTTTCTAACAGCCACCGAAACTTCCCGCGGGTCCGCTGTAACGACTGCCATGCGGAGTGCAATCATTTAGTCCCGCTACCCTCACACATCGGCAAGGCAGCGCTCTGGGTGGACAGGCTGAGCGAGGCGGCAGATAAACGCTTTGCGTTAGGCCCCACAACTCTTGGCCGCGGCGAATTGACGCACCTGAATATCCAAGACGGAAAAACTCCAATGTTGCACCATTTATCGCTTGGCGTATCCGACATGGATAAGTCAGTGAAGTTCTATGACTCCGTTCTAAGTGCAATTGGGTATGCCCGTGTTTGGTCAGACCTCCGACCTAATGAAACCGGACAAGCCGTTGGGTACGGAATTGAAGGATGTGGAGACAAGTTGGCCATCAAACAAGTAACCCAAGAGAAGGTGCTACCCAGCCCAGGATTTCACATTGCGTTCTCTACAGGGAGTAACGCTGAAGTCACAGCCTTTCACAAAGCTGCTTTGTTGACGGGCGGCAAGGACAATGGAGTTCCAGGATACCGGACAGGCTATGGGCCAACGTACTTTGCTGCCTTCGTCCTCGACCCGGATGGTCATCATCTCGAAGCGGTAAACAAGAGTGGGGCCTAACGATCAAAGATGGATCGCGCTTACCGCGATCTGATCCGTTTGTTGGACGAGCCCG
>JAJAZK010000568.1 GCA_026785765.1 Rhodoferax sp.
AGCCCAAGTTTTATTCTTTTTCAACAAAGTGAACTTAGGGAAAACCCCAAGTTTGTAAATAAAAAAATACGTCAATTTAAGTTGACACTGTTGATTGAGATGCCTACAGTAGGTTCAACACCAGACCTGCAGACGTTCCGATGTCCACCGCACCTCATACCTACCATACGCTCTACACGCCAGAGCAAAAGGCCCGAAGGGATGCCTCCGGTTGGACCCTGGTGCAAGGCGTTTTGGCGCCAGTGCAATTTTTGGTGTTTTTGATCAGTCTGTGGCTGGTGATCCGGTGTTTGATAACCGGCGAGGGCGAGTCCATCGCGCTTGGCTCTGTGGTGGTCAAGACTTTGGTGTTGTACACCATCATGGTCACCGGGTGCATCTGGGAAAAGGTGGTTTTTGACAAGTATCTCTTTGCGGATGCGTTCTTTTGGGAAGACGTTTTCAGCATGCTGGTACTTGCGTTGCACACGGCCTACCTGGTCGCCTGGTGGACGGGGAGCCTGACCGCCGAAGAGCAACTCTGGCTCGCCGTGGCGGCGTATGTTACCTATTGCATCAATGCCGGGCAATTTGTCTGGAAACTGCGCGCCGCACGGCTGCAAGCAGCCGCGATGGCGAAAGATAGCGCGCACGTGCCCGCCAATCTTCTGCAACAGGGAGAAGCTGCTTGAACCAGGTGATTCCCATACACGCCGAGGAATCGCTCGGATGCAGCGATACGCCGGTGCTGGTGGAGAAAGGCCAGCGTGAAGTTTTTTGCGGCTTGACGGGCATCATCTGGCTGCACAGAAAAATACAGGACGCCTTCTTTTTGGTGGTGGGTTCGCGCACATGTGCCCATTTGATTCAGTCCGCAGCAGGCGTAATGATTTTTGCGGAGCCCCGTTTCGGAACGGCCATCATCGATGAGCGCGATCTTGCAGGACTGGCAGATTGCAATGAAGAGTTGGACCGGGTGGTGCGCCAACTACTCGCCCGCCGTCCCGATATCAAGTTGCTGTTCCTGGTTGGTTCCTGCCCGTCGGAGGTGATCAAGCTGGACCTGTCGCGCGCTGCGCAGCGCTTGAGCAGCGAGTACCTGCATGCCGTGCGTGTGCTGAACTACTCGGGCAGCGGTATAGAGACCACTTTCACCCAGGGCGAGGACGCCTGCCTCGCTTCTATGGTCCCCGGTCTGCCGCAGTCCACCGACACCACGCCGCGGCTGATGGTGGTCGGTACCCTCGCAGACGTGGTGGAAGACCAGTTGCGTCAACTCTTTAGCGCCATGGGTATTGCGCAATTGGACTTTTTCCCACCCAGGCGCAGCACGGCCATGCCACCCATGGGCCCGTCAACCCGTTTCCTGCTGGCGCAACCGTTTCTGGCAGATACCGCCAAAGCGCTGCAGGCGCGTGGTGCCCGGCATCTTGGAGCGCCTTTTCCCCTTGGTGCCGAGGGAACCACTGCATGGTTACAGGCAGCTACGCATGCCTTTGGTATCTCTCAAGAGCGCTTTGAAGAGGCCACGCGTGCGCCCCGCCAGCGTGCAGAACAAGCGTTGAACCGGCATCGGCCCCTTCTCCAGGGCAAGAAGATTTTCTTTTTTCCCGACTCACAGCTGGAGATACCGCTTGCGCGCTTTTTGAGCCGCGAATTGCAGATGGAGCTGTCGGAGGTGGGAACCCCCTATCTGCACAGGCAGCTCATGGCGCAGGAACTGGAGTTGCTGCCCCGGACGACAAAACTCTCCGAGGGTCAGGACGTGGAACGACAGTTGGACCGGTGCATTGCGGCGCAGCCGGACATGGTGGTGTGCGGACTGGGGCTGGCCAACCCACTCGAAGCCCAGGGTTTCACAACCAAATGGTCGATCGAGCTGGTGTTCACGCCCATCCAGGGCTACGAGCAGGCGGGCGATCTGGCGGGCTTGTTCAGTCGGCCGCTGACGCGCCGCATGAAGCTGGCTGCCTGACGGGACACGCGATGCAATTGACCCTCTGGACATACGAAGGCCCGCCCCACGTAGGAGCTATGCGCGTCGCGACCGCCATGACGGATGTGCATTACGTCCTGCACGCTCCCCAAGGCGACACGTATGCGGACTTGCTGTTCACGATGATCGAACGCCTGCCGCACCGGCCTCCAGTCACCTACACCACTTTCCAGGCCCGTGATCTGGGCGGCGACACGGCGCAGCTGTTCAAGGATGCCGCGCAAAGCGCCTTCGACCGTTTTGCCCCCAAGGCGATGCTGGTGGGATCTTCTTGCACGGCGGAGTTGATACAGGATGACCCCGGTGGCCTGGCCCAGGCCCTGAACCTTCCGATTCCGGTTGTGCCGCTGGAGCTGCCGGCCTACCAGCGCAAGGAAAATTGGGGCGCCGCTGAGACCTTGTACCAACTCGCCCGGCGGCTGGTTCGCCCCACCACAGCACGTACACCCCTGGATGGTTCCCGCAAACCCCGTTGCAACATCCTCGGGCCTACCGCCTTGGGGTTTCGCCATCGCGACGACGTGATCGAAATTTCCCGGCTGCTGCAAAGCATGGGTGTGGAAGTTCAAACCGTTGCGCCGCGTGGCGCCAGTACCGCAGATATCGCCTGCCTTGCGCAAGCGGACTTCAACGTAGTGCTGTACCCCGAAGTGGCCCACACGACGGCAGCGTGGCTGGAGCGTCAGTTCGGCCAGCCCTATACCCGAACCATTCCCATTGGCACGACGGCTACCCGGGAGTTCATGCAGGAAGTTGCTGGCCTTGCGCAGATCGACCTCGCCTCGCTTCCTGTGGATCAGTCCAAGGCAGCGTGGTACGCACGTTCGGTCGATTCCACCTACCTCACGGGTAAACGGGTGTATCTGTTTGGTGATGCCTCACACGTGGTCGCTGCGGCACGGGTGGCCAGCCTGGAAATGGGCTTCGAGGTCGTCGGCATGGGCACGTACAGCCGGGAGTTGGCGCGCGACGTACGCGATGCGGCCAAGCAATATGGCATTGAGGCGCTGATCAGCGACGACTACCTCGCGGTAGAAGAGCAAATTACCGCCTTGCAACCCGAGCTCATCCTTGGTACCCAGATGGAGCGCCATATCGCCAAACGCCATGGCATTCCATGTGCGGTCATATCCGCACCGGTGCATGTGCAGGACTTTCCTGCACGGTATGCGCCACAAATGGGGTTCGAAGGTGCCAATGTGCTGTTTGACACTTGGGTGCATCCGCTCATGATGGGGCTGGAGGAGCACCTGCTGGGCATGTTCCGTGAGGACTTCGAGTTTGCTGCGGGCGCTGCGCCATCGCACCTTGGCTCGACGCGCCCACAGACGGTGTCGGAATCTGTCGATTCCAGGCAAGCTCCCAAGGCCACCCCGGCCAGCCCCGACATCGTGGTACCCGCGAACGCGGTTGCCACCTGCGCGGAAGGCTGGACGTCCGACGCAGAAAAAGAGCTCAACAAGATTCCCTTCTTTGTGCGTGGACGCGCGCGTCGCAATACGGAGCGATTCGCACAGGAAAAGGGCCTGATGACG
>JAJAZK010000569.1 GCA_026785765.1 Rhodoferax sp.
CGCGCCTGCCCAGCGCCGGTGGCCCCGACCTCGAAGCACTCATCACATCGGCGGCCACCGCGCTCGGCGCGATGGGGCTGACCGGCGGCTACGCACGGCTGATCCTGATGGCCGGCCACGGCAGCACCAGCGCCAACAACCCGCACGCCGCCGGCCTGGACTGCGGCGCCTGCGGCGGGCAGACCGGCGAGGTCAACGCGCGCATGCTGGCCATGCTGTTGAACGACCCCGCAGTGCGCACCGGCCTGCACGCTCGCGGTCTGATGGTGCCTGACAGCACCCTTTTCATCGCCGGCCTGCACAACATCACCACCGACGATCTGATGATCTATGACACCGACCTGCTACCCGCCAGCCACGCCGACGACCTGGCCACACTGAAGGTCTGGCTGGCCGAAGCTGGACGGCGTGCACGCACCGAGCGCGCGGCCTCGCTCGGTCTGGCTGCGCTGGCAGGCCAAGTCGGCGAACTGCGCGACGCAGTAAAGTCCCGCAGCACCGACTGGGCGCAGGTGCGGCCCGAATGGGGGCTGGCCGACTGCGCTGCCTTCATCGTCGCACCACGCAGCCGCAGCCAGCATCTCGACCTGGCCGGTCGCAGCTTCCTGCACGACTACCTGTGGGAGCGCGACCCCGGCTTCGGCGTACTGGAGCTGATCATGACCGCGCCAATGGTGGTCACGAACTGGATCAACCTGCAATACCACGCCAGCACCGTCGATAACAAACGCTACGGCAGCGGCAACAAGGTGCTGCACAACGTGGTTGGCGGCAACGTCGGCGTATTCGAAGGTAATGGCGGCGACCTTCGTATTGGACTGCCGATGCAGTCGCTGCACGACGGCGAGAACTTCCGCCACACGCCGCTGCGGCTGAGCGTGTTCATCCAGGCGCCGCAGGCGCCCATCGACGCCATCATCGCCAAGCACACCGCCGTGCGGCATCTGCTCGACCATGAGTGGCTGACCGTGTTCCGCCTGGCCGACGACGAGGGCGTGTGGCGCTACATGGCTGGCGGCCACTGGGAAGCGGTGGCGTGCTAATGACGATGCTGACCCAAATGTAGCGCCTGGCACTGGCGGGCTAGTTCCACCCGAAAACCTTTGGAACAATGGTGGCTGGCTGGCCGGCAAAGCAGGCGGCAACGCCGTAGCGCCACCTCGTCTCAGGTTATGGAACCCGCTGTCCGCTCGTGGTTTGCATGGCAAATGCCCCCTTGCAGACCCAACGCGGCTGCGACCAGAAGCCGGACCGAATCCTAACGCCGGGGCTTGGACTGGACCTTCAGGCGGATTGATTCCACAGGCCAGCCCTGGGCGCGCAAGCGGATAAGCAAGTCGGGCAGCAGCTGGCGTAGTTTGGCGGCCGCCGCGCTGTTGTCCAGCAGCAGGCACCAGGAGGTGCCATCAATCGGCCCGGCAACGACGGCACTGCGCAACGCAGCCGGCAATAGGGGGGAGATCGCCAGCAACCGGGCGTTCGAATCGCGCCCCTGTTCCGCCAGTCGCGCCAATGTCGGAGAATCCATGCTGGCCTGAAGCACGGAAACGGCGATGTTGAGCCGACGATGCGGGTTGCCAGTCATATTGGGGTACGTGGAATGCATTTGATTATCACGGATGCGTGGATGGCGAAAAGCCGTGCCATTCATTTGAGTGGTACGCGCCTGGTGTTGGCTGGCCTTGCGCTGTCTTTAATACTGATGGTTGTTGCCGCGGCGCTCTACCATTGGGTTTTCCTCAAAGGTGCCCGGGAGGGCTGGCCGGTGGTCGGCTCCCTGGTGCGGCTGGTCGTGAAGGGCGAATTCGAGCAGCGCGACCGCTTCATGCGCGAGAACCTTGATGTGCTGGCTCGCAAACTGGGCGAAATGCAGGCGAAGTTGACGCAGCTGGAGTCGCTCGGGGAACGGGTTTCCGGTCTTGCCGGCATCAACCCGGCAGAGATCAGAAGCAAGCCTGGCCAAGGTGGTGTGCTGGTGTCGGGGCGGTCGTTGTCGATGGACGAATTGCAGATGACTTTGTCCGATCTTGCACGCCTGACGGACCAGCGTACGGATTTGCTGACCGTGTTGGAGTCCCGGCTGTTTGATCAAAAAATACGGAGCATGATGGTGCCCACCGAGCGGCCGGTGGCGGGAGGTAATCTGGGTTCGGGCTTCGGTTGGCGCATCGATCCAATCACCGGTCGCTCGGCATTGCATACCGGGCTTGACTTTCAGGCCGACAACGGCACGCCCGTTCTGTCTGCGGCGGGTGGCGTGGTGGTGGCGCAGGACTACCACCCGGCTTACGGCAATCTGATCGAAGTGGACCATGGAAACGACCTGATAACCCGTTATGCCCATGCCTCGGCAGTATTCGTGAAACAGGGTGATCTGGTAAAGCGCGGTCAGAAAATTGCGGAGGTGGGATCAACCGGGCGTTCCACTGGATCGCATTTGCATTTTGAAGTCCTGGTGCAGGGCGTCCCACAGGACCCGCAAAAGTTTCTCGACGCGGGTAGCAGCATCGCGGCCCAACAACTGGCCTCGGCAGCGGCTGCAAAAGGGCGCAATTCCCCTGGCGGCCGGCCGGACAAGCGGCCGGAAGGGCGCAGGTAAAATTCGCAATCCGCTGGTCTCGCCGAAAACTCCCGGCAATGGTTGTTTTCTGCGGGTGGCGGCCCCAACTCCTAGCTGTTTGAAACAAAGGATTGCGCTGATTCACCGGGCTTTTGCCTCGGTGTGTCGGTTCTGCATGCATGGCAACCAATTTCCTGACCAAGATTTTCGGCAGTCGCAATGACCGCCTGCTCAAGCAGTACCGTGGCAGCATTACCAAGATCAATGCGCTTGAGGTCTCGCTGGAGTCCCTGAGCGATGACGCCCTGCGCGCCAAGACGCAGGAGTTCAAGGACCGGGTCGCGGCTGGCGAGACACTGGAAGCATTGCTGGTGGAGGCGTTCGCGGTGGTGCGCGAAGGCTCCAAGCGGTCCATGAAAATGCGCCATTTCGACGTACAGTTGCTTGGCGGAATGTCCTTGCATTTCGGCAAGATTTCCGAGATGGGGACGGGCGAGGGCAAGACCCTGACCGCCACGTTGCCGGTGTACCTGAATGCGTTGACCGGCAAAGGAGTACATGTGGTGACGGTGAACGACTACCTCGCCAGCCGGGATGCCGCCTGGATGGGTAAGTTGTACAACTTCCTGGGCCTGAGCGTGGGTGTCAATTTGCCGCAAATGCCGCGCGAGGAAAAGCAGGCAGCCTATCGCGCAGACATCACGTACGGAACCAACAATGAGTTCGGTTTTGACTACCTGCGCGACAACATGGTGTACGAGGTTGCCGACCGGGTGGCGCGCGGGCTCAACTACGCGATCGTCGACGAGGTGGACTCGATCCTGATTGACGAGGCGCGCACGCCGCTGATCATCAGCGGTCAGGCCGAGGATCAAACCAGTCTTTACCTGTCGATCAACAAACTAGTCCCGCAGTTGACCCGCCAGGAAGGGGAAGCCGACCCGCGCACGGGTGAAGGCGTCACCAAGCCGGGTGACTTCACGCTCGACGAAAAGACGCGCCAGGTGTTTCTGACCGAACAAGGCCATGAGTCGGCAGAGCGGCTGCTGTTCGGAATGGGATTGATTCCCGAGGGTGCGACGCTGTACGACCCGGCCAACATCACGCTGATGCACCATCTATACGCGGCCTTGCGCGCGAACCATTTGTACCATCGTGATCAGCACTATGTAGTACAGGCTGGCGAGATCGTCATCGTCGACGAATTCACCGGCCGCCTGATGTCGGGGCGGCGCTGGAGTGACGGATTGCATCAGGCGGTTGAGGCGAAGGAGGGCGTCGCCATCCAGCCAGAAAACCAGACACTGGCGTCGATCACGTTCCAGAACTATTTCCGCCTGTATGCCAAATTGGCCGGGATGACCGGTACCGCCGATACGGAGGCCTATGAGTTCCAGGAGATCTACGGTCTGGAGACGGTGGTGATGCCGTACAACCGTCCCAGCCGCCGTGCGGACCAGCAGGACCGCGTCTACAAGACGACAAGCGAAAAATACGATGCGGCAATCGCTGACATTCGCGAATGTCACGAGCGCGGACAGCCGGTGCTGGTCGGTACGACTTCCATAGAGAACTCCGAAATCATCTCCGCCTTGTTGCAAACGGACAAACTGGAGCACCAGGTTCTCAATGCGAAGCAACATGCGCGCGAGGCGGATATCGTTGCGCAGGCGGGTCGGCGCGGGATGATTACGATTGCCACCAATATGGCAGGCCGCGGGACCGATATTGTGCTCGGGGGCAGTATCGAAAAATTGGTGCAGGCGGCCGAGGCCGACGAAGCGCTGGATGCCGCAGCACGGGCAGCGCAAGTGGCGGCCATGCGTGCGCAATGGACCATCGACCACGAGGCGGTTACCGCCGTTGGTGGTTTGCGCATCATCGCAACCGAGCGCCATGAGTCGCGGCGCATCGATAACCAGTTGCGCGGCCGCTCCGGGCGGCAGGGAGACCCCGGCTCCTCGCGCTTCTACCTGAGCCTGGACGATGCGCTGATGCGCATCTTTGCCGGTGACCGTGTGCGGGCGATCATGGACCGCCTGAAGATGCCCGATGGCGAGGCGATTGAGGCTGGGATCGTTACGCGCAGCATCGAAAGCGCGCAACGCAAGGTCGAAGCGCGCAACTTCGACATGCGCAAGCAACTGCTCGAATACGACGATGTATCCAATGACCAGCGCAAGGTGATCTACCAGCAGCGCAATGGCATTCTCGATGCCGACAACCTGGACGCGCAGGTCGCCGGTTTGCGGGAGGGTAGTTTTGCTGATCTGGTGCGGCAATATGTTCCGGCGGAGTCGGTGGAAGAGCAATGGGATATCGCCACCTTGCAAAAGGTGCTGGCTGATGAGTGGCAGATCGAAGTTGATCTGCAGCAGTTGGTCCAGTCTGCGACCGCGATCACTGATGACGACATCCTCGAGCTTGTTCAGAAGGCGGCTGCTGCCGCGTTCGAGGCCAAAGTCGCACAGATCGGCGGCGCAAGCTTTACCCAGTTTGAACGCATGGTGTTGCTGCAGAGCATTGACAGCCACTGGCGCGAACATTTGAGCGCGTTGGACTACTTGCGCCAGGGTATCCACCTGCGCGGATATGCCCAGAAGCAGCCGAAGCAGGAGTACAAGCGCGAGGCTTTCGAGTTATTTGGGCAATTGCTTGACTCAGTCAAGAATGAGGTGACCAAGGTGTTGATGACCGTACGCATACAGTCCGGTGAACAACTTGGCCAGGCGGCACAGGAAATGGAGAACCGCGCCGAAAGCATTATTAATGTCACCTATACCGCACCGACCGAGACCGGCGAGGTTCAGACCACACTGGACGCTGAAACCCTGGGCCGAAAGGCGGGATTTGCGGCACTGGCCTCCAGTGCACAGGTGCCACGCGTCGGGCGCAACGAGCCGTGCCCCTGTGGCAGTGGCAAGAAGTACAAACAGTGCCACGGCAAGCTCAATTGAGGCTGCGTCATGCCAGTCAATCTGCCTTCTCCGATTGCTGCTGAACTATTGCCGATTAAAGGCCTGCGAATCGGTGTTGCCGAAGCTGGCATACGCAAGGCGAATCGCAAGGATCTGACACTTTTCCTGATGGATCCCGATGCGTCGGTGGCTGCGGTCTTTACCAAAAACCGCTTTTGTGCGGCGCCAATTCTGGTCTGCCGTGAACATTTGGGGGCTCCGGGCTCGGTGCGTGCTTTGCTCGTCAACACCGGCAATGCAAATGCCGGCACCGGAGCCGACGGACTACAGCGCGCGCGGCGCACCTGCGAATCCTTGGGCCTACTATTGGGTGTTCCTGGCCAGGCGGTGTTGCCATTTTCGACAGGCGTGATCATGGAGCCGCTGCCCGTGGAGCGGATCGAAGCCGGCTTGCCAGCTGCCATCGCAGATCTGCGCGCAGACAACTGGTTGCGTGCGGCGCAAGGCATCATGACCACCGACACCGTGCCCAAGGCCTTCAGCGCCCAGGCGCAGGTGGGCGGGAAAACGGTCCGGGTAACAGGCGTCAGCAAGGGCGCCGGCATGATCCGCCCGAACATGGCGACGATGCTGGGATTCATCGCGACCGACGCCTGTGTGGACCAATCCGTAATGCAGCAACTCTGCCGTGATCTGGCGGACGGCTCCTTCAACCGCGTGACGGTCGATGGGGATACCAGCACCAACGATTCGCTGGTACTGGTGGCGACGAACCGGGCTGGCAACAAGCCGGTCGCGAATCTTGACAGTGCAGATGGGCAGGCGTTGCGGCTAGCCTTGCAGGGAGTGGCACGTCGGCTGGCCCACGCCATCGTGCGCGACGGTGAAGGCGCGACCAAGTTCATCACGGTGACGGTCGAGGGCGGCGCAACGCAGCAGGAGTGCTTGCTGGTGGCCAGTGCAATCGCCCATTCACCCCTGGTGAAAACAGCTTTTTTTGCAAGCGACCCGAACCTGGGGCGGATTCTCGCCGCAGTCGGTTATGCGGGCATTGGTGATCTGGAGCAAGGCGGCATTGAGCTGTTCCTTGACGATGTCCATGTGGCGACGCGCGGTGGTCGCCACCCGGCCTACCAGGAAGCCGATGGCCAGCGCGTGATGCGGCAAAGCGAGATAACGGTGCGGGTCCAACTGGGCCGCGGAACCGCGAGCGAGACCCTCTGGACCTGTGACCTGAGCCACGACTATGTGTCCATCAATGCCGACTACCGCTCCTGATGAGGGCCGTCGCCACGATCTGGCTGTTGCACCCGTGCTGCCATGAACGAAAGGTTTGAGCAACTGCTGATGCGCGCGGAGCAGCTGATCGGCCGCATCGAATCGATCCTGCCCCAGGCATTGGCGGCGCCGGACTGGGGCGCTGCCATCGCCTACCGCTACCGCAAACGTTCAAGCGGCCACGGAACCCTGGAGCCGGTGCGCCATGTCGGCATGGTTCGGCTGGACGATCTGAAAGAGGTGGACCCGCAGAAGGAGCGGATCCGGCGCAATACTTTGCAGTTTGTGGATGGCCGCATGGCCAACAACGTGCTGCTTACCGGTGCCCGCGGAACCGGCAAGTCGTCCTTGGTCAGGGCCTGCCTGCACGAGTACGCGGGGCGGGGCTTGCGCCTGATCGAGGTGGACAAGGCCGACCTTACCGATTTGCCCGACATTGTCGACGTGGTGTCCGACCGGCCAGAAAGGTTCATCGTGTTTTGCGACGATTTGAGCTTTGAGGAGGGTGAGCCGGGCTACAAGGCCCTGAAGTCGATACTCGATGGCTCGGTAGCCGAGACGACGCCCAATGTGTTGATTTATGCCACCAGCAATCGGCGCCACCTGCTGCCCGAATACATGGCGGAGAACCTCAGTTACCGGCATACGGAAGATGGCGAGGTGCATCCGGGTGAGGTGGTGGAGGAGAAGATTTCCCTGTCCGATCGGTTTGGCCTATGGGTGAGTTTTTACCCATTTACGCAGGATGAGTATCTTACGATCGTGGCCCAGTGGTTGACCGTGTTCGGCGTTGACTCTGCTGAGATTGCCGCTGCGCGGGCGCAGGCACTTCTTTGGGCGCTGGAGCGCGGGTCGCGCAGTGGCCGGGTGGCCTACCAGTTTGCGCGGGACTTCAGCGGGCGACGGTCCGAAGCGTCTTGATGCGAGAACCGTTGTTGGCCGATCCGCAGCTCGCACGCGGGGGGTCGCGCGATTTGGTCGAGGTGGCAGTTGGTGTCCTTATCCGACCCGATGGCGCTTTCTTGCTGACTTCCAGGCCTGCGGGAAAAGTTTACGCGGGGTACTGGGAGTTTCCCGGTGGCAAACTCGAACCAGGCGAGTCGGTGGCGACCGCCTTGCGCCGCGAGTTACAAGAGGAACTGGACATTTCTGTGCACCAAGCTTTCCCCTGGCGTGATACGCTGGTGGACTACCCGCACGCCCTGGTGCGTCTGAACTTTTGCAAGGTGTTCACCTGGGACGGCCACTTGCGCATGCGCGAAGGCCAGATGTCCAGCTGGCAGCAACTGCCCGTTAGTGTCGTACCGGTATTGCCTGGAACCATTCCCGTGTTGTCGATGCTGGCCGACGAGCGCCACTTCCTTGCGCCAACCCACCAATAACACCATATTCCGAAATTGAGGGATTCGCGAAATTTGAAAACCCGGCATTGGTGCGGGTTTCAAGCCTGTTTTTGTCACTGCGCCGCAGTTCCAATTGGGTGGCGAAACTGTTGACGGAATCGTCAATGGTCTCGCGTACTTGCGGTGCCTCGAGTAGCTTTCCACTGAGGGAAATAGGATAACTCCGGCTGGAGCCGATCCGGGGAGTGGTTGGCTGTTACTGCAGAGGCAGCGGCGGTGGCGCCGGCGCGTCGTCCTCGCCTTTCGCGGAATGCGCTGGCAAGCGGAACCCTTCATCTGCCCAGGCGCCGAAATCGAATGCTTTGCAACGCTCGCCGCAAAATGGTCGATAAGGATTCTGCGGCCCAAACACGCTGTCGCCTTTGCAACGCGGGCAGGCGACGATACGCTGCGCGCCTGGTTTGGAAGGCTGTCTCAACGCGGATGGCCTCGTGTGCCGGCAGCCATCAGGCGCAAAGCGTCAGTTCAAAAGGGCAGTCATCGCTGGCTGGCTGCATGCGGTCGTCGCCACCCTGGCGCATGAAACGGATCGACACCATGAGCCGGTTGCCGCTGATCTCCGGTATCACCGCGAGCGACGAATCAAGCAGCAGTCGCAGCAATTGAAAGCTCTTGCCTTGCGGCAGATTTTGCTGGAACTGTCCGGCGTTGGCGATGACCTTCTGCGCTGAGCCGGTCTCGCGCAACAGCTTCAGAACCAGCGTCACGGCGTCGGCCAGCGGCGCCAAGGTTGACGCCCAGCGCTGCAAATCGGAACGCCGCGTCTCGCAAGCCAGATGTTGCCATGCGTAATACGCGGGCAGATCGAACTCGCAGGTTCCGCCCGGAATTCCAATACGGCTGCGAATACCCATCAACCAGTCGTTCTCCGTCAATGCATGTCCCGCCTTGCCAGGCAGGCTCGCGAGCGCGGCATAACACCGGTCAATTTGAGCGATCACGCCCTCAAGCGCTGGTTCAGAGATAGCCGGATTGCCACGGTAGCCGTTAAGCACCTGCTTGTTCTTTTCGAGGTCTTTGAGCAGGTCGGACTTCAGATCGGCGCGTGCGCCCACATCCATCACCTCGAAGATTGTCGCCAGAGCGTAGTGATGGTCCAGCGGATGATCACGTGCCACCAGTTCTGCCATTCGCCGAAACAATTGTTCAAGGCGCAAATAGGTTCGAATGCGCTCGTTGAAAGGGTATTCGTAGAGGATCACACAGTACTTTCTGGGCAGTGAATCATAGCCCGAAGCGCTGCACCAGTTGATCAACTTCGACCATCAGTGTTGACATCAAGGTACCCGAGTTGAACAGCACCATGTCAGCGGCACGCAGGCGCTCGCCGCGAGACGCCTGGGAGTCGATGATGCGCTCCACGGCAGCCTTGTCAAGGCCACTGCGTGCCATGACCCGTTCGATTTGCACAGTCCGAACACAGTCCACTACCAGTACCGCGTCCACGCGTTTCCGCCAGCGGCGCGACTCCACCAACAACGGAATATCGAACACGATGCTGCGCACACCAGCGGCAACAGCCACTGCTTCTTGCCGTGTCGATTCCTTGCCAACGAGGGGATGGATAATGGATTCAAGCCGCTCGCGTATCTGTGGGTCGGCAAAAGTCGCGTGGCGCATGCGGTCGCGGTCCAGGGCACCGTCATTGGTAAGGAATTCCTTACCAAAGGTCAGTGTGATCAAGGCGATTGCCGAACCACCTGCGCCGGTTGTGGACCTGGAGATGGCGTCGGCGTCGATGAGCGAGGCACCATGGCTGCGCAACAAGTTGGCAACGGTGCTCTTGCCGCTGCCGATTCCACCCGTCAGTCCCAGGCGCAGCATCGCGTCATCGGGCAAGCTGCGAAAACGGAAAGGCGAACGGCACCAGTTGCTCCAGACGGCCGGGGCCACACGCCATGGCCAGCATGCCAGCCCCCGCCAGGAACGGACCGAAGGGGATGGGGATATCCCGGTTTGCGATGCGGCCCCCGACCATCAGGCCCAGGCCGAGCACCGACCCAACCAGCGAGGAAAGCAGGATCAGCGCAACCAGATACTCGACGCCAAACCAGGCGCCCAGCCCTGCCAGCAACTTGAAATCCCCGTGTCCCATGCCCTGTTTTCCCGTCAGGCGGTGGTGGACCTGGTACACCGTCCACAGACTCAGATAGCCAAAGACCGCACCCCAGACCGCTGATTTGACCGGTACAGTGGTCCACCCGGCGGCGGCGGTCGCCAACCCAAGCCACAGAATCAGGTAATTCAAGTCGTCTGGCAACAATTGTGTATCCAGGTCGATAAAGAACTGGATGATCAACAGGCCCGCAAGCGCCGCCCAGACCATGGTTGTCACGGTGAGTCCATGCTGACTTGCCAAGAGCGCAAAGAAACCTGCCGTTGCCAACTCGATCAACGGGTAACGTAGGCTGATCCGGACTCCGCAATTCGAGCATTTGCCACGCAAAAAGACGTAACTCAACACCGGGATGTTTTCATACCACCGAATCTGATGCTGGCAACTCGGGCAGCGCGAGCGTGGCTGCAGCAGGTTATAGGGCTCGGTCAACTTTGGTTCTTGCCCCGCGAGCTCAGCGCAGTTCATTGCCCATTCTGCCTCGAGCATCTTTGGCACGCGGTGAATGACTACGTTGAGGAAACTTCCGATGAGCAAACCGAGGACGCCGAACAGGACTGTGTCCAGCCCGGCCGACACCAGCATCAGACAACGGCCCCAAGCTTGAAGATTGGCAGGTACATCGCGACCACAATTCCGCCGATGACGGTGCCCAGGATCACGATGATGATCGGCTCCATCAGACTGGAGATGCCAGCCACCATGTCATCGACTTCGGCTTCGAAGAAGTCAGCCGCCTTGGCGAGCATATGGTCGATGGAGCCGGACTCTTCGCCGATTGAACACATCTGCAGGACCATGGATGGGAAGATATTGGCGTTCGTCATGGCCACCGTCAAGGCAGTGCCGGTGGATACCTCGTGCTGTATCTTGACGGTTGCCTGCGCAAACACAGAGTTGCCGGATGCCCCCCCAACCGAGTCCAATGCCTCGACCAGCGGCACACCCGCAGCAAACATTGTCGACAGGGTGCGGGTCCAGCGCGCGATGCAGGACTTTTCGACCAGCACGCCGAATATGGGCAACTTCAGCATGACGCGATCCATGATGGCTTGCATCTTCTCGTTGCGTTTCCAGGCCTCCATGAAGAAGTAAACGCCGCCCCCGATCCCGCCGAAAATAAGCCACCACCATTTCACGAACACCTCGCTCATCGCGATGACGATCAAGGGCGGAGCAGGCAATTCGCCACCGAAGTTTGAGAACACCTCCTTGAAGGCAGGAATCACAAAAATCATGATTACAGACACGACCACGAAGGCGACGATCAACACCGTGATCGGGTACATCAGCGCTGACTTGATTTTGGACTTGATCGCCTCGGTCTTTTCCATATAGACCGCCAACCGGTCCAGCAACTGGTCCAGGATACCGGCAGACTCACCAGCTTCCACCAGGTTGCAATACAGGTTGTCGAAGTACAGGGGAAACTTGCGGAATGCCACACTCAGTGAGGTTCCAGTTTCCACGTCGGTACGAATGTCGTTGAGCAGCTTGGTGACACGGGGATTGGGGTTTCCGCGGCCAACGATGTCGAACGCCTGCAAAAGAGGAACGCCGGCCTTCATCATGGTCGCCAGCTGGCGCGTGAAAATCGCCATATCCTTGGGTTTGATTGAGCCGCCCCCACCGATACGGCGTTTCTTGATCTTTACCGGGATGACGCCTTGGCGCCGGAGCGAAGCGAGGACCTGGTTCTGGCCCGACGCCCTGGTCTCGCCACGCACTTGTTTGCCATTGCGGTCCTTGCCCTCCCACTCGTAGACTGCATCCCCCGATTGCTTTGCCTTCGCAGTTGCCATATGGTCCTCTGGGTACCTTTTTCTATTCGTTCGTCACAGCGAGTATTTCTTCAAGCGACGTAAGGCCCAGCCGGACCTTGCGAAGACCCGATCGGCGCAGCGACTCAACACCCTCTTTCTCAGCCTGCTGCGCAATGTCAAGTGCGCTGCCGTCGCGCAGGATGATGCGTTGAATCTCCTCACTGATGGGCATGACCTGGTAGATGCCGACGCGACCCTTGTAACCACCATTGCACGCTGAGCAGCCCACCGGCCGATATGGTGTCCAGGAGCCATCAACCTCGTCACCGCGGAAACCGGCGTCCAGCAGTGCCTTCTTGGGCACGTCAAGTACTTCTTTGCAATTTGTGCAAAGTCTGCGCGCCAAGCGCTGAGCGGTGATCAAAATCACGCTGGACGCGATGTTGAACGGCGCAATACCCATGTTGCGCATACGGGTCAAGGTCGTCGGCGCGTCGTTCGTATGCAAGGTCGACAACACGAGATGTCCAGTTTGCGCAGCCTTTATCGCGATATCAGCCGTTTCCAGATCCCTGATCTCGCCCACCATGATGATGTCCGGGTCTTGGCGCAAGAACGACTTCAGAGCCACTGCAAAGGTCAGGCCAGCCTTGTCGTTTACGTTGACCTGGTTGACGCCTGGCAGGTTGATTTCGGACGGATCTTCCGCCGTGGCAATGTTGACGCCGGGCTTATTGAGCAGGTTAAGGCAGGTGTACAGCGAAACGGTTTTGCCCGAGCCGGTCGGACCGGTCACCAGAACCATGCCGTAGGGTCGTCCAATTGCCTCCAATAGGCGTTCTTTCTCGATCGCCTCGTAGCCCAACGCGTCGACTCCGAGCTTGGCACTGCTCGGGTCCAGGATACGGATCACGATCTTTTCGCCAAACAGCGTGGGCAAGGTACTGACCCGAAAGTCGATCACCCGGTTTGGACCGATCTTGAGCTTCATCTTCCCGTCTTGCGGCACCCGCTTTTCCGAGATGTCCATCTTGGATATGACCTTGATGCGGGAGGCCAGCTTATCCTTGATCGCAATGGGAGGTGCCGCGATTTCCCGCAACTCGCCGTCGATTCGAAAACGCACCCGGTACGTGTGCTCGTAGGGTTCGAAGTGCAAATCGGAGGCTCGCATGCTGAATGCGTCCAAAAGCATCTTGTGGAGAAACTTGACGACTGGAGCGTCGTCTACTTCCGAGATGGTTGTCTGCTCGGCATCACCAAGTCCGTCCGCTGCCGCTTCGTCAAACTCGAACTCGCCGCCGATGATTTCTTCCATCGTTTCGCTGGCAGTGGCGGAACTGGCTTCGACCAGCTTGAGCAGCTTGTCGTATTCGGCAATCACCCAGTCGACCCCCAGCTGGGTGGCAAACTTGATTTTTTCGACGGCCTCCTGGTCTGAAGGATCGGCAGTTGCGACAGTCAGGCGGTTGTTGCGTTTGCTCAGCACCACGACCCGGTAGGACTGGCAGATCTTGCTGTCCAGCAGCCCTTTGGGCAAACGTTGCGCATCCAGCGCGTCCAGGTCAACAAGTGGTGCGGCAAAAGCCGACGACATGGTGTGCGCCAGGTCGGACGCCGACACTGCACCGGAGCCGGTCAGTTCAGCGATGAAGCTGGTTCTGCCGCTGGAGGCCTTGCGATAAATCTCCTCCGCGGATTTCTGCCCGAGCTTTCCAGCAAGAATCAGCGCCCGGCCGAGTCCCGGCAGGGCGATGCTCGTGCTCTCTTTGCTGGCTGTTTCGACTGCGGACATAGCCTGAAAATGTACTCCGGCGAAGACGAATCGCCTAATCATCCCCGATTGCCTGTTTGCTGTAAATCGAAAGCAGGCCCGTTGCGCAGAGGTGGATGTTGTTTGACAACAAATACCCATTTTCTGGTCGGGGTGAGAGGATTCGAACCTCCGGCCTCTACGTCCCGAACGTAGCGCTCTACCAGGCTAAGCTACACCCCGACGGCTGCCCCTAAGACTGATCATTCAGCTATTGCGCCCCAGCAGTTGCCTTGCTAATTCTATCAAACAGTCGGTGTGCGGCCCTTGCGGAAGGGTGCTCGCGGCTGCCACAGCGCGCTGCGCTTCCAGCGCGGCGCAATCCCTGGAAAAGTCCAGCGCGCCAGTCTGGCGCACGATGGATATCACATCCTCCAGCATGCCGGTGGCGCCGGATTCAATGGCGCCACGAATCAGGTCCTGCTGCGCCGCGCTGCCGCGTTGCATGGCCGAAATCAGTGGCAGTGTCGCTTTCCCTTCGCGCAGGTCGTCGCCCAAGCTCTTGCCCATCACGGCCGCATCCCCGGCATAGTCGAGGACGTCATCGATTACTTGAAATGCGGTGCCAAGGGCCTGGCCATACTCGGCACACTGGGCTTCCTCCGCCGCGGACGCCCCTGCCAGGATCGCTCCCACCCGGGCGCTGGCCTCAAACAGTTTGGCAGTCTTGGAGCGAATTACGTGCAGGTAACCGGCCTCGTCCAGCGCCGCGTTGTGCATGTTCATCAGTTGCAAGACTTCTCCCTCCGCGATCACGTTGGTTGCATCGGCCAGCACGGCCATCACGCGCATGTTGTTGGCGTCCACCATCATCTGAAAAGCGCGCGAATACAGAAAATCACCAACCAGAACGCTAGCCGGATTCCCGAACGACTGGTTGGCTGTCGCGTTGCCGCGGCGCATCGCAGATTCATCGACGACATCGTCGTGCAACAGGGTTGCGGTATGGATAAATTCGACCACAGCAGCGAGGTTGAATCGTTGTGGCCCTTCGAAACCCAGTGCCCCGCAGGTCAAAAGCAATAGCGCCGGGCGCAGCCGTTTCCCGCCCGCCGCGATGATGTAGCGTGATACGGTGCCGACCAGGGGGACACCCGACTCCAAACGGCGCGCGATCACCGCGTCGACGTGCTGCATATCCTGCCCGATGATCGACAACAGGGAAGGAGTCTGGGTTGGGGGGAGGCTAAGCAATTCCGAAACGGGAGGTTTATGGCAAATTATAAGAAGGCGGCGACCCAAGACCGGCAAGTCGCGGTGCAAGTGGTGGCCGCCAATTTGGCGGTGCTATAATTTTCGGCTGTGCGGAAATCGGTTCGTACAGCCCAAGATCAGAGGTTACTATGTACGCGGTCATAAAAACCGGTGGTAAGCAATACAAAGTTGCTTCCGGCGAAAAAATCAAAGTAGAACAGATTGCTGCGGATGTGGGCCAGGAGATCGTGATTGACCAAGTGCTTGCTGTTGGCAATGGCAGCGGGTTACGGGTCGGCACTCCCCTGGTGTCCGGCGCGACAGTAACGGCTACTGTGCTGGCCCATGGCAAACACGACAAAGTCGGCATTTTCAAGATGCGTAGACGCAAGCACTATCAGAAGCGGCAAGGGCACCGTCAGCAGTTCACGGAACTGCAAATCGGAGCGATTGCAAGCTGAGGATTGGTACACCGGGAGCGCGACCTTGCCGCCCCGATTGACTGGAGAAAACCATGGCACAGAAAAAAGGCGGCGGCTCTACGCGAAATGGGCGCGATTCAAAACCGAAAATGCTCGGCGTGAAAGCGTTTGGCGGTGAAGAAATAACCGCCGGCTCTATCATCGTTCGGCAGCGCGGGACCCGTTTCCATGCTGGTACCAATGTTGGCGTCGGCAAGGACCATACTTTGTTTGCATTGACGGACGGAAAGGTCTCGTTCGCCGTTAAAGGCGCCTTGAACAAACATACTGTCAGCATCAAGACCGTCTGACAGTTGCACCCTTGGGTGCGATCAAACCCTGCGCTTGCCGCAGGGTTTTTCGTTTATAAAGCACTTTCGCGCAGCGCTTTTCCAATGGCTGCCATTGCCTGACAAGTCTTGACATCCAGGCGCTTGCAGGGCGGTTGACCGGAGCGCTGGACCACCATGAAATTTGTTGATGAGGCCTTTATCGACGTCTTTGCAGGAGATGGCGGGGCTGGGTGCGTCTCGTTCCGGCATGAAAAGTACAAGGAATTTGGTGGTCCCAACGGGGGTGATGGTGGCCGCGGCGGCCATGTGATTGCCGTCGCCGATCCCAACCTGAACACCCTGGTCGATTTTCGTTACGCACGCCGGCATGAAGCCAAGCGCGGGCAACACGGGATGGGTTCGGACATGTTCGGTGCTGC
The DNA here is from genome assembly GCA_026785765.1 of Rhodoferax sp. Lineage (GTDB taxonomy): Bacteria > Pseudomonadota > Gammaproteobacteria > Burkholderiales > Burkholderiaceae_C > CAISIP01. The sequence goes on from JAJAZK010000569.1 coordinate 16,219, forward strand.
GGGTGATGACGTTACCCTCAAGATGCCGGTCGGCACCATCATCACCGAAGCGTTGACCGGTGAGGTACTCCATGAGTTACTCACGCCGGGTGAAGTGATTACGATTGCGCGCGGCGGCGACGGCGGCTTTGGCAACATGCGCTTCAAGAGCGCCATCAATCGGGCGCCGCGTCAGAAAACTCCCGGATGGCCTGGCGACAAGAAGAATCTCAAGCTTGAACTCAAGGTGCTCGCCGATGTTGGTTTGCTTGGTATGCCGAACGCGGGCAAGTCGACGCTGATCACCGCGATCTCAAATGCCCGACCGCGGATCGCCGATTATCCATTCACCACGCTGCATCCTAACTTGGGTGTGGTACGAGTCGGACCAGAGCAGAGCTTCGTGGTTGCTGACCTGCCCGGCCTGATCGAAGGCGCCTCCGAAGGCGCTGGCCTGGGCCACCTGTTTCTGCGCCACCTGCAGCGCACGCGGCTGCTGCTGCATGTTGTGGACATGGCTCCGTTTGACGATGGCATCGATCCAGTTCAGCAGGCGCGGGCGATTGTCAACGAGCTCAAGAAGTACGATCCGGCGCTGCGCCGCAAGCCACGCTGGCTTGTCCTGAACAAGCTGGACATGGTTGCCGCCGAAGAACGCGCTGCGCTGGTCGCTGGATTTGTTCGCCGTCTGCGCTTCAAGGGGCCGGTTTTCGAGATCTCGGCGTTGACGCGTGAAGGTTGCGAATCGTTGGTCAAGGCCGTTTTCAAGCATGTGCATGCGCGTCAAGTCGCCGAGCAACCGGCACCTCCTGCAGATCCACGCTTCATCGTAGAGTCGAGTTCGTGAACACACACCCAGGCTTGGTGAGCCCCCTGGAGCCCGCTGGCGCAGGAGCGCCTGCAATGTGTTCTGTTGCCGACCCATGGCGCCTGGTGCGCGACGCAAGGCGCGTGGTTGTGAAGGTTGGCTCAAGTCTGGTCACTAACGAGGGACGCGGCTTGGACGAACAGGCGATCGGTGAATGGAGCCGACAGCTGGCGCGCCTGGTCGCTGACCGGCGCGAAGTCATCATGGTCTCCAGTGGCGCCATCGCGGAAGGTATGAAACGCTTGGGTTGGGTTACGCGGCCCCATGCCATTCACGAACTGCAGGCGGCTGCGGCGGTAGGACAAATGGGGCTGGCCCAAATGTACGAGTCCAAATTGCGCGAAAACGGACTGGGCAGCGCGCAGGTTCTGTTGACCCATGCGGATCTGGCCGACCGCGAGCGTTATCTGAATGCACGCGCGACACTGCTTGCCCTGTTGCGCCTTGCGGTGGTGCCGGTGATCAACGAAAACGACACCGTCGTTACCGACGAAATCAAGTTTGGCGACAACGATACATTAGGCGCCTTGGTGGCGAACCTGGTCGAAGCCGACTTGCTGGTGATCCTCACTGACCAAAAGGGTTTGTACTCTGCCGATCCGCGCAAGCATCCAGACGCGCGTTTCGTCGAAGTCGGCAACGCGGGGGATCCAGCGCTTGAGACGATGGCGGGTGGCGCTGGTTCAAGCTTGGGGCGTGGCGGCATGATCACCAAGGTGCTCGCCGCGCGGCGGGCAGCGCGTTCCGGCGCGTCTACGGTGATTGCTTGGGGCCGCGAACCTGACGTATTGCTGCGCCTGCGAAGGGGTGAACCGATCGGGACGCTGCTGGTGGCGCAAACGCAGAAGTTGCAGGCGCGAAAGCAGTGGATAGCCGATCACCTGCAACTGCGCGGCGCGGTCCTGGTGGACGCTGGGGCCGTGGTCAAGCTGCGAGACGAAGGCAAGAGCTTGCTTCCAATCGGCATGACGGCAGTGGAAGGTGAGTTTTCGCGTGGCGACGTGATTGCGGTGCGCGACGCCTTGGGCTCTGAATTGGCGCGAGGCCTGGCCAACTACTCAAGTTTCGAGGCCCGGCTGTTGTGCCGCAAGCCGTCGGCCGATATTGAACGTCTGCTCGGTTACGCGGCCGAGCCAGAGATGCTGCACCGGGACAATCTGGTTC
>JAJAZK010000570.1 GCA_026785765.1 Rhodoferax sp.
CCCCTACGGCGCAATGCAAGACACAGGACAACAAGTGTGTTCCGTACCATAAGTGGGTGTCGGATTACATCGCCGTACTCGGCGGGCGCTGAACGCTCGCCGCGCCCCGCGGCGCGGGTCCGCGCGCACGGTATGCCGGGTATTGCTCGCGCGCTGAGCGGGGCGGCAGCGTGACGCAGCCTGCAGTGAGTCTGGAGCACCTGTCGTGTGTGTTCGGCACCGGCCCGACCCAGGTCCAGGCAGTTGACGATGTCAACCTTGACATCGAGGAAGGCGAGTTCTTTACTCTGCTCGGGCCGTCTGGCTCTGGCAAGACGACCTGCCTGCGAATGATCGGCGGCTTCACACTGCCAACTTCTGGCCGCTTGTCGATCCATGGCGTCGAGATGACCACCCACCCACCCTACGCGCGTCCGGTCAATACCGTGTTCCAGGACTACGCATTGTTCCCCCACATGAGCGTAATCGACAACGTCGCCTATGGCTTGATGGTGCGCGGGGTCACAAAAGCCGTACGCAATAAGCGGGCCGGCGAATTGCTGGACCTGGTACGCCTGCCCGAGGTGGCCGCGCGCAAACCCGCCCAGCTCTCCGGCGGCCAGCGCCAACGCGTGGCACTGGCCCGTGCACTGATCGGAGAGCCGCGTGTACTGCTGCTCGACGAGCCGCTCGGGGCGTTGGACCTGAAGTTGCGCGAGCAGATGCAGAGTGAACTCAAGGGCCTGCAGCGCCGGCTTGGCATCACCTTCGTCTTTGTCACGCACGACCAGCACGAGGCCCTGTCGATGAGCGACCGCATCGGGGTCTTCAACCGGGGGCGGCTGGAGCAGGTCGCTGCACCTGGCGAACTCTACGACCGTCCCGCGACACGCTTCGTCGCCGAGTTTGTCGGCGCCGCCAACCTTCTGCACGGCGCGCAGGCGCGCAAGGTCTGCGGCAGCGACAACGCGATGATCCGCCCCGAGCGTGTGCGCCTGGGGCCGGCGCCTGGGGCCCAACAGACTGGCAGCGTCAGCGAAGTGCAGTACTTCGGCGCCTTCTGCCGCATCCGGGTGGCCTGTGCCGACGGCCTGCAAATACTCGCCGACGTCGACGCCACGGCGACCCCGGCTCCAGTCACCGGCAGCGTCGTCCATCTGCATTGGCACGCGGATGCGGTGCATCCCATCGGCGAAGGCGCGGCATCATGAGCGCCGCGCCGGACCGCCCCAAGCAAGCTCGCACCGCAGCCCGCAGGGCGGAGGTACTCCAGTGAGCGCCGCGCCGGACCGCCCCAAGCAAGCTCGCACCGCAGCCCGCAGGGCGGAGGTACTCCAGTGAGCGCCGCGCCGGGCCGCCCCAAGCAAGCTCGCACCGCAGCCCGCAGGGCGGAGGTACTCTAGTGAGCGCCGCCGTGAGACCCGAAGGCGCTCAGCACCGCCCAACTCTTACGGACCGTTTGTCGACGCTGCTGTATACGCGGCGCGGCCTGTTGCTGGGGGTTTTGCTCGGCCCACCGCTGATCTGGTTCAGTGTCATTTACCTGGGCTCGCTGGCGAGCCTGTTGGCCAACAGCGTGTTCCGGCTGGATGACTTTACCGGTCAGGTGGTGCGTGAAATCGGAATCAGCAACTTTGTCGAGCTCTTCGCCCCGGCCAATCTGGATGTGGCGTTGCGCAGCCTGATCATGTCGGTGCTGGTGACGGCCGCGTGTATCGTGATCGCCTTTCCGCTGGCCTATTACATGGCGCGTTACGCCACCGGAACACAAAAAGCGCTTCTTTACGTTGCCGTCATGCTGCCCCTGTGGTCGAGTTACCTGGTGCGCCTGTACGCCTGGAAGTTGCTGTTGGCCAAGGAAGGCGCCATCTCCTGGCTGATGCAGCGCCTGGAGATGCAGTGGTTGCTCGATGCCCTGCTGGCCACGCCGGTGATTGGCGGCAACTCGCTGAGTTTCTCGCCGCTGGGGACCTTCATCGTTTTCGTCTACATGTGGCTCCCGTTCGTGGTGCTGCCGATACAAGCCGCCATCGAGCGTGTTCCGGTGTCCTGCATTGAGGCCTCCGCCGATCTGGGCGCGAACCCGTCGCAGACCTTGCGCCAGGTCATCTTCCCGCTCGCGATGCCGGGTATCGCGGCCGGGTCCATCTTCTCGTTTTCGCTCACGCTGGGTGACTACATCATCCCGCAGGTCATCGGCAACTCGACGCTGTACATCGGGCAGGTGGTGTACCGCCACCAGGGGGTGGCCGGCAACCTGCCATTCGCTGCAGCTTTCTCGCTGGTGCCGATTGCCATCATTGCGGTCTACGTGTGGCTGGCGCGGCGCAAGGGGGCCTTCGATGCGCTCTAAACCCATCCGCCCTGCGCCGGGCGCCTCGGCGGGACTGCGCCTGGCAACCTGGTCTGCGGTACTGTTCCTGCACGTTCCGCTGGCGCTGATCATCCTGTATGCCTTCAGCAGCGAAGACAAAAGTTACGTGTTCCCGCCGCCCGGGCTGACCACGCAGTGGTTCGCGGTGGCACTGGAACGCGAGGACTTGTGGGAGGCGGTGGGCCTGTCCGTACGGATTGCCTTGTGGGCCACAGCGATTGCCCTGGTGCTGGGCACCCTCGCTGCGGGCGCGCTGGCGCGGACCAGTTTCTTTGGGCGCGAGGCAATATCGCTGCTGCTGATACTACCGATTGCGCTGCCCGGTGTAGTCACCGGCATCGCCTTGCGATCTGGCTTTCACTCGATGGAAATTCCGTTCAGCTTCTGGACCATCGTCATTGGCCACGCGACTTTTTGCGTCGTGGTGGTCTACAACAATGCGGTAGCGCGCTTGCGCCGCATCAGTCCATCCCTGATCGAGGCGTCCCTCGACCTGGGAGCGAACTCGTTCCAGACTTTCCGGTATGTGCTGCTGCCGCAACTCGGCTCCGCCTTGCTGGCGGGAGCCCTGCTCGCGTTCGCGTTGAGTTTTGACGAGGTGATCGTCACGACTTTCACCGCCGGCCAACAAACCACCTTGCCAATCTGGATGCTGCAAGAGCTGATCCGCCCGCGCCAGCGTCCCGTCACTAATGTGGTGGCAGTGTTCATCATTGTCCTGACCTTCGTTCCCATCATTGCCGCGTACTGGCTGACCCGCTCTGATGAGCCGGGCCGGCACCGTTAACCAGGAGCCTCCCCATGGACCCATCCGTCGAACCCGTTATCCGCTTTCCAACGCAATTGTTGATTGACCACCAGCTGGTGCAAGGCGAAGGCGCCGCCGAAGCCATCCTCAATCCCGCCACCGGGGAGTTGCTGTGCGAAGTCACTGAGGCCACACCGGAACAGGTGCACAGCGCCGTGGCGGCGGCCCAGCGCGCCTTCCAGACCTGGTCACAGACCACGCCGGCGGAACGCTCGCAATTGTTGTTGCGGCTGGCCAGCGCCATCGAATCGAATGCCAGCACGTTCGCCAGGCTGGAGTCGCTCAACTGTGGCAAGCCGTACCCGCGTGCACTGGGCGACGAATTGCCGGCAGTCGCCGACTGTTTTCGTTTTTTCGCCGGCGCGGCACGTTGCATGACCGGCTCCATTGGCGGCGAGTACCTGAGCGGCTTCACCAGCATGATCCGGCGTGACCCGATTGGTGTGGTGGCGTCCATCGCGCCATGGAACTACCCGCTGATGATGGCTGCCTGGAAGCTCGCACCGGCGCTGGCGGCCGGCAACACGGTGGTGCTCAAGCCAAGCGAACAGACCCCGCTCACCGCCCTGCTGCTGGGGCAGATCGCGGTCGACATCTTGCCGCGGGGCGTGCTGAATGTGGTTTGCGGACGTGGGGCCAATGTCGGGCAGACGCTGGTCGAACATCCTCAGGTGCGCATGGTGTCGCTCACGGGCGACGTGGCGACGGGTCGCAAAGTGCTGCAGGCGGCCACCAACACCCTCAAGCGCACCCACCTGGAACTCGGTGGCAAGGCGCCGGTCATCGTCTTCGACGACGCCGACCTGGCTTCGGTGGTGGAGGGTGTGCGTTCGTTCGGTTACTACAACGCGGGCCAGGACTGCACCGCGGCCTGCCGGGTATATGCCGGGCCGAAGATCTACGAGCGCCTGGTCGCCGACCTCACCACGGCTGTGCGTTCGATCAAGGTCGGACTGCAAGATGAAGAGGGCGTGGAGATTGGCCCGCTGATCTCCGACCGCCAGCGTAGCCGTGTCGCCAGTTTCGTCGAACGGGCTCAAATTGCCGGCCACATGGAAGTTACGACCGGCGGCAAGATCCGCAACGGCCCAGGCTTTTTCTACGAACCGACGGTCATTGCCGGTGCACGCCAGGAAGACGAAATCGTGCAACGCGAAGTGTTCGGCCCGGTGGTGTCGGTGACGCGTTTCAACGACCTCGAGCAGGTCTTGGGCTGGGCCAACGACTCCGAGTACGGGCTGGCATCCAGCGTCTGGACCAGCGACGTTGGCAAAGCCCTGCAAGTGGCCAAGCGGCTGCAGTACGGCTGTACCTGGATCAACACCCATTTCATGCTGGCCAATGAAATGCCGCATGGCGGGCTGAAGTCCTCCGGCTACGGCAAGGACCTGTCGATGTACGCGCTCGAAGACTACACCGTGGCGCGCCATGTGATGGCACGCTTCTGAGCCAGCGACCGGTTGGCGGGTGATCATGGCACCCACCACGCGCATTGCGGCGCTGCAGCGTAAACTGCGTTACCCTGCCAGGAGACGCTGATGAACGCCCCGACCGACCCCTCCCACCTGCTGCCAGTTATCGCGCAGCGCCCGGTCCCGCCGGCGCTGATAGAGGCACTCAAACACCGCTTCGGGCAGCGCTGCTCCACCGCCCTGGTGGTACGCGAACAGCATGGGCGCGATGAGTCGTCGTTCGAGTCTCCGCCGCCGGCGGCAGTGGTGTTTGCCGAAAGCACACAAGATGTGTCGGCCGTGGTGGCGCTGGCGGCGCAGCACCGGGTGCCGGTGATTCCATTTGGTGTGGGCTCGTCGCTGGAGGGCCATTTGCTGGCGGTTCAGGGCGGCATCAGCATCGACCTTGGCCGCATGAACAAGGTGTTGGCGATCAACGCCGAAGACCTGACGGTCACCGTGCAGGCTGGCGTGACGCGCAAACAGCTCAACGAGGAAATCAAGAGCACCGGATTGTTCTTCCCGATCGACCCGGGTGCGGATGCGACCATCGGCGGCATGAGCGCCACGCGGGCCAGCGGGACCAATGCCGTGCGTTATGGAACGATGCGCGAAAACGTGCTCGGGCTGCAAGTCGTCACCGCCAGCGGCGAGGTGATCCGCACCGGCACCCGGGCCAGGAAATCGTCCGCCGGCTACGACCTGACGCGCCTGATGGTGGGCAGCGAGGGCACCCTGGGGGTGATCACCGAGATCACGCTGCGGATTTACCCCTTTCCGGAAGGCGTGTCGGCCGCAATCTGTTCGTTTCCCAGCATTGAGGCAGCGGTGCGCACCACGATCCAGGTGATCCAGCTTGGGGTGCCGATTGCGCGGGTGGAACTGATCGACCACAACTCGGTGCGTATGGTTAACGCCCACAGCAAACTGGCGTTGCGGGAAGAGCCCCTGCTGCTGATGGAGTTTCACGGGTCGCCGGTCGGCGTCCAGGAGCAGGCGCAGACGGTGCAGGAAATCGCCACCGAACACGGCGGCAATGCGTTCGAATGGGCCACCACCCCTGAAGAGCGCACCCGGCTCTGGGCGGCGCGGCACAACGCCTACTTTGCGGCGATCCAGTCGCGTCCCGGATGCCGGGCGATCTCCACCGATACCTGTGTGCCGATCTCGCGTTTGGCCGACTGCCTGCTCGATTCAGTGGCCGAAGCCGACGCCTCGGGCCTCCACTATTTTCTGGTCGGCCATGTCGGCGACGGCAACTTCCATTTTGGTTATCTGCTCGACCCGGCGCAACCGCAGGAGCGGGAAACAGCAGAGCAGCTGAACCGGCAACTGGTGGCGCGCGCCCTTCGGCTGGAAGGCACCTGCACCGGCGAACACGGTATCGGACTCCACAAGATGGACTTCCTGGTGACGGAAGCGGGTGCCGGGGCAGTGGAAATGATGCGCACCATCAAACGCGCGCTGGACCCGCACAACATCATGAACCCGGGGAAGATCTTCTCGCGGAACCGCGGTGCAGCACACTGCGCAGCGCACGACAAGCTACGCTCAGGGGCTCTCAGCAATGGCCATGGCCATGTAGTTCATCTTTTTCTGATGGTCGTGGTCGGTATCGGTGAAGCGCGCCGCAATGGCGGCAAACTCATGCTGGATTTCGATCAGGGCGTCCACCATGTCCGGGTCAAACTGTGCCGCCCGGTCCTGGAAAATCAGTTGCACCGCGCGGTCATGCGCCACACCCGCCCGGTAGACCCGGTCGCTGGTCATGGCATCGTAGGCATCAGCCAATGCCATGATGCGCGCCGCCACCGGAATCGCCGCCCCAAAGAGGCCCTGTGGATAACCCTTTCCATCCCAGTGCTCATGGTGCGCGCCAATGATGTCGCGGGCAATTTCGAGAAATTGGGTCGAAAAACCGGCGCTGCCCTTGATCTGGTCAATCACGGCGCAGCCTAGCTGGGTGTGGGTTCGCACGACCTTGATCTCGTCTGCGTCGAGCGCCCCGGGTTTCAGCAGAATTCGGTCCGGCACACCTGCGTTGCCGATGTCGTGCAGGGGCACCGCGCGCTGCAGCAAGGAAATCGTTGCATCCGACATCGGTCGACCATACGTCGGCGAGGTCTTGAGCTTGAGTGCCAGGGCACGCGCGTAATGCTGGATGCGCAGGATGTGGTTGCCGGCCTCGCCCGGTTCTGCCAGCGCCGCCATCGCCAGCACAGTGGCATCGAACACCTTGATCAGGTCGAAGGTGGTTTCCCGCCCTGCCTGCAGGGGCATACCGGTCGGCGAAGAGTCCGAATGGTCCAAGTTTCACTCCACAGCGTCAGTCGTTTATGTTACGACGAGTAACACCAACACGGTATTATTTCGACGCGTCGGCTGCGTGCTGCGTCGTCGGCGCAACACCCGCCATCTGGTACAACCATAACGTGCGGCCGTCTTGCAGTAACACGGCGTGCCGGGCAACCAGCAGACTGGCCTCGAACTCCAGGCTGACCAGCCAACGGCCGGGACGCATCTCGGAGCGCGCCTTTGCGGCAGCGCGCGCCATGCTCTCGGGGCGCTGGAACAGATACACCAGGTCAAAGTCAGCCCAGGATGCGCTCCAGATATCGCCTTGGCGCACTTGCGCCCACGGGCAGCACAAGCCGCATACGGCACGCAACGGCCAGCTCCACTCGATACCATGCAACTCCACGTGAGGGTAACTGGCGCGCAAAGCGCGCAATCCATGGCCTAGACCACAACCGGCGTCGAGTACCCGCGCCCCACCTTCCAGTGGCGCGTGTTGTGCCAGTGTGCGCAAGGCGTCGGCCGGCGTCGGGAACAAAGGTGCGTCGCGCCAGGCCTTGACCGGATACAACAGCAGCAACAACAACAGCAGCAGCAGC
>JAJAZK010000571.1 GCA_026785765.1 Rhodoferax sp.
GCCCGGGCCACTGCCGAGTATTTCCACGCCTGCGGCGCACACGTGATGCTGGGCGATATCAACGAAGCCGCCGCAGCCGCCGTCGCCCAGGCACTGGACCCGAGCGGCTTGTCCGCCCGGGCTATGCGGTACGACGCGGCGCAAGCGGCTGACGCGCAGGCGCTGGTGGATGCCTGTGTGCGCCATTTCGGCGGTCTGGACTTCCTGGTGCCGGCCGCTGCGGTGTACGAAGACCAGCTCGTCGCCGGCATGAGTGATGCGCAATGGGAGGCCACCATGGCCGTCAACCTGAACGGCGTGTTTTACCTGGTACGCCGCGCGATTCCGGCCTTGCGCCAGGGCGGCGCCATCGTCACCCTGGCGTCGCAGGCCGCGCACCAGGGCGGCGGAATGGAACACGCCCATTACGGCGCGACCAAAGGCGCCGTGGTGGCGTTCACCCGCTCGCTGGCGCGAGAACTCGGCCCAGGCATTCGCGCCAACGCCGTCTCGCCCGGTGTCATCGACACGCCCATGGTAGAGCGGTCAATGGTCACCAAACGCGCCGAGGTGATTGCCAATACCCCGCTCAAGCGGCTTGGCCGGCCCTCGGAAGTGGCCAGCCTGATCGCCTTCCTGTGCAGCGACGCCGCCAGCTTTGTCACCGGTGAAGCAGTTCTGGTGACCGGCGGGCTATACATGGGTGGCTGAGCGTGTGAAAGGCAATCCCATGCAGGAGGCGTTTTCGTTGCAGGGTCGGGTGGCGCTGGTCACTGGCGCCTCACGCGGGCTGGGTTTCGGCATGGCCTGCGGCCTGGCCCAGGCCGGCGCCCACGTGGTGCTCAACGGGCGCAACACCGAACTGCTGCAAGCACGCTGCGCCGACATCCAGGCGATGGGCCTGGCGGCCAGCGTCAGTGCGTTCGACGTGTGTGATCGTATGGCTGCTGACGCCGCCATCGACCAGATCGAGAAGGAGTTTGGTGCCCTGGACATTCTGGTCAACAACGCCGCCTTTGGCGTGGCGCGGGACTTCCTGGATACCAGCGACGAAGACTGGCGCACCGTGCTGGACGTCGTACTGGACTCGTGTTTTCGCCTCTCGCGCAAGGCCGCCGCGAACATGGTGCGCCGTGGCTGGGGCCGCATCCTGATGATCTCGTCGGTCAATGCGCGTATCAGCCGCGGCACCAATACCAACTACATCACCGCCAAGGCCGGGCTGGAAGGACTTACCCGCGGCATGGCGGTGGAACTCGCCACCAAGGGCGTCACCGTGAACTGCATCGCGCCAGGCTACATGGCGACTGACATCAACACGGGTTTTCGCTCTGACCCGGCGCGCTACGAGTGGATCCGCAACCGGGTACCGATGAAACGCTGGGGTACACCGCAGGACCTGGCGGGCGCCGCAGTGTTCTTCTGCAGCGACGCGTCCGCATTCGTGACCGGGCAGGTGCTGGTGGCCGACGGCGGCATGACGATCGCGATCTGAACTCCACCCGCGCGCGGCGCGCTACCACCCGCGAAACGCCGCCTCAGGGATCTTCATGACCCCCCAATACTGGCTGATGAAGTCCGAGCCCGAAGAGTGCTCGATCGACGACGCACTTGCCGCCCCCAAACGAACGGTGCCCTGGACCGGTGTGCGCAACTACCAGGCGCGAAACTTCATCCGTGACGCCATGCGAGTCGGTGATGGCGTGTTGTTTTACCACTCCAGTTGCCCGCAGCCAGGCATCGCCGGCATCGCGCGCGTGGCGTCGGCAACGCGGCCGGATCCGACGCAGTTCGACCCGAAGTCACCCTATTTCGACACTGCATCCACAGCGGATGCGCCGCGCTGGCTGCTGCGTGATGTACAGGCGGTGCGCAAGACGCGGCTGCTCGGGTTGGCGGAACTGCGCGCTGAGCCGGCGCTGGCTGACCTGATCCTGCTGCGCCGCGGCAACCGGCTGTCGATCACGCCCGTCGCGTCCGCGCACTGGGCGGTGATCACACGGCTGTTGCAACGGGACCGCTGGCCGATTTGGCACGGGTGAGTGCTGCGGGTTCGGTGGGCTTGGTCATCGCGCTGCGTCTGTGCGCGCCACCAGGCCGCTGGCAGCGCCACGCAACAGGGCCCGGAGCTTCGCGCCGGCACGGTCTTCAAAAGCAATGACGCCGATCGCCTGATAGCTGAGGCGCAGCAGACACAACGGGGCGAAGGCCGGTTCGCGCCACAGCCATTGGCGGGCTGGCCACAAAGTACTGCGACCAAGGAGGTAACGGCGCGCCGGCGCGTGACCTCCCGACTGCACTTTCATGCCCATGCAGCGGTAGCGCCGACGTTCGCCGATGGAATGCGGGAATTCGTGGCTGCCGTGCACGTACACAGGGAGTCTGCAGTTCAGGCGGCCGTCCGCTGCTTGATCATTTTGCGGCGCGACACAAAGGCGATGAAGCCCAGGCCGGCCATCAGCAGTGCATAACTTTTGGGTTCGGGCACCACGGTGGCGAAGTTCCGCGTGTAGTCGGCACCCGACTGCGACGCAACCGTCCACACTGTGACCGCCTGCCCGCCAGTCAGCACATTGCGGATGCCGCCCAATGATGCCGTGTGTTCAAAGCTTGCTGACGACGACCCGGTGCGCGGGAATTGATACAAGGGGTCGTCAACGGAGATTCCCGGTGCGGAGACTTCCGAGTAGGCCGACGCTCTCATGCTCATGGACAGCCAGAACGGTTGCCCCCAGACAAAAGGAATCGTCATGACAAGTTGCTTGGGGAATCTGTCGCCGCGATAAAGTACTCCGTCCGAGTCGACGTAAAGATCAGCTTCTGCTTTTGCGCGGCCAGTTTTTGTTTTCAGATCCTCGCTGAACGCCTCAATATTGAAAAGAACATTCGAATTGAACTCGTCTCTGGATTTAGTGCCTATGGCAATGCCGGTGCTCAAAGCGGTGAGGTTGCCGCTGAGGTCGACGACGACTTGCATGCTGCCGGCCTGTCTGTTCAACGTGGCACTGTTCATCGTAATGAGGTCGTAATTCTTGGCACGCGCTACCGCATCGCTGTAGGACGGGGTGTGCGGCTGCAGCGACCCGAGGGGGGTCTGGCTGTCTGCGAATGCGGACGCGATGGCACCGATGCGGCCATAGCTGGCGTGGGCAGCGGCACCGGCAGCATTCGTTCTTTTCTGAGGCGCAAAACCCTCGCTGCTGCGGGCAAGGACGGCAGTGCTGGCCGCATTAGCGCTCTTGGCGTTGATGGTCGGGCACTCCCAGTCGCTTTGCGACCGGGCATAGTTTCCGATGCACTCCAGCGTCACTTCGAGGCCGCTGTAACCCGGAAGGTCCGCGCGGGCGTCCTGCGGTACCAACAACAGCGACACAAAATACGCCGTGGTGGCGGTCTTCTTCCAATGAGCAAGCGGCCGGTCGATCATTTCAATACTTTCTCTATGGGACCGCGGATAGGACATCCAACCGCATGAGCCCAACTATCGCACCGTAAACCGTCCTGAGAAAACGGGTTTTCCCTGAGATGACAGTCTGAATCTCCAAGAATCTGTGCCCCATCATCGCGAACCACGCTCCGGGCTGCCGAAGAACACAGCCCTACCCCGGTGCAGTCGTCGCGCCCGCCTTTTCAGGTTCACCAGTCTGTGCGCTGATCGTCGGGGTAGTCGGGTGCTGATTGACTGGTCATCTCCCAGTCCGGCTCAGCCTCAACACCCTCGCCCTGTTCCTGTGATTCCGGCGCACCACAGTCGTCCCACAGCGGTGGTCCGCGTGCCGGGGTAATGCGCGGAGCTTCGGGGTCGACGCCGATGTGCCCCAGAATCTGGTGGATGTCGGCACTGAATGTCATGAAAACCAAGTTTCAGCGAAGACTAACTTGTACTCAAGTTATGTCGCAGCCAAGGCAATGATGCGCATCTGGCCGTCTCACATTGGGCAAAGCAACGGGAACACCTCGTAGATACGGGCGATCAGTGCCGTCCACGCCAAGGGCCGTTCCCTGCCGGACGACAGCTTCGTGCCCTTCATCCAGGCCGATGTGGCGGTGAACCCGGGCAAGTCCCGCAGCCCATTGTTCATCACACGTGGCGAGGTGGCCGGCATCAGCTCGCAGATCTACCGCCTCACAGGCGTCTACCAAACCAATCCGCAAATCAATGAACGCCGAGTCACAACTGACGCAAGAAATCGACGAAGCTCGGCTGAGCGACGAGCGACGAGCGGCGTCGGCCCCATCTGCTTCGTGCCACGGGCCTGATGGGCGGGAGCGAGGACAAAGGATGAACACCATGAAGGTGAAGGCGGCAATCTGGTCTACGACGGGCATTCTGGCCGGGGGCCAGGAGCGCGCGGTCGACAGGCCGAACAAGAGCGCCGAGTGGATGCGGGGCGGACGATGATGAAGCGCAAGCTCGCGGCTGGCCTGTTGATCGCTTGCGGCACGGTGGCGGTGCCAGCCGTTACGGTCAACAACTGCGACACCCGCGTCGGCACCTTGTGCAACGAGCTCAATCTGAGCGGCGCGAACCTGAGCGCCAGCAGCCCTGCCTATTCGAGCTTCATGGGCAGCGACCTGAGCGACGCCGATCTGTGCAAAGCCGAGGCCTGCACAGCACCAACCTGCGTTTTGCCGACCTGCGCCGCGCCAACTTGCGCGGCGCGCTGATGAATGACATCGACCTCAGGAACGCCGATCTGCGCGCGGCCGACCTGCGCCCGGCCAACCTGATCGACGCCTCCCTCGAAGGTGCCGAGCTGCCCGGCGCACGCATCGATGCGAGCACCGAGCTCGGACGCGCCAACAACGTGAAAGGCCGTATTGGATGCCCGCCAGCTAACGGACGCAAGCCACGCCCGTCGCGCTAAGCCGGGAATCGTCCGATGGCGAATGACTTCAGTTGCCATCTCGCGACCGCAACCGCTGCGCTAAAGCACGCTTTCGTTCACGATGGCCTCGGGATGACCGCGCGCCACGCGCGGGCGAGAAGGGCTGTTCGCGGTCCCCAACCAAGGGCTGCGCACCGTGGCCTGTCGTCATCGCCCGTCGCCTGGGCGAGAAGCAAAGGCAGGCCATCGGCTCGCATCGTGGCACCGTTGCCGGCGCAACTCCGGGCTCAAGATGGAAGGCCGAGTTCAACGATGAGCGTGACGAATAAGCTGGGGGCTGGATCAGACGCCCCAGACAATGACCTCGCGCTGGTCTCGCGCCCGCTTGAGCATCTCCACCAAGGGCCAAATTCGTTGATGCAGTTCGACAGCCTCGTCCTCGGCTGGCGTGTCACGCGGCTGGGCGGAAACCAGCCTTCCGGCTTGTTGGTGATTCGCCTGCCCCCGGTCGACCGCGTTCTCCAGCGCCTGGATCGCCGCACTCACTGCTGCCACCTCGATGATGCCCTCGGCAGCCGGCGCCTTGCCGATGATCTGAAGCAACTGGTCCCCATCCGCCTGCGCCATGATCAAGTCGCCTGCGGCCTTGCATTTGAACGTGTACATCATGCTCTGCTCCTCGTGTTGATGATGATGCGGTCATTGTGCGCCCACGTCTGCGCGCAGGCGCCAGGGTTACTCCGCGTGCTCCTTG
Organism: Rhodoferax sp.; assembly: GCA_026785765.1. Lineage (GTDB taxonomy): Bacteria > Pseudomonadota > Gammaproteobacteria > Burkholderiales > Burkholderiaceae_C > CAISIP01. Next base: position 5,563 of record JAJAZK010000571.1, read on the forward strand.
TCGTTTTGCGCCGCACGGGTGATGTGGCGGAACTGCCGCTACACCCGCAGCCGCTCGTCTGCCCGCGCAGCTGGCTGCGGTGCTCGACTCGCGCTGAGTGCGCCACCGCACAGACCAATTCCCGCGTAGCACCCACTCTGCATGCAGGCTGCGCAACCTCATGCTTCGAAGAGAGGGACTGCTTGCTCAAATTCTTTGAGACTGCATGACCTTTGCGTTGGTCCTTAGAACACTTCACAAAAGACGCAGTTGGATCGGAAGATCAGCTTTACCGAGCGATCCAGGTCAGCTACTGACTACTGTTGGAGAAGATATGAAAGACATTCCCAAGGGCATGCTTGCCGGGTTCGTCGCCACCATGGTGCTGTCGTTGCTGATGGTCTTGAAGGCGATGATGGACCTCCTGCCGCAACTCGACCTTCCGAAGATGCTGGCGGGGATGATGGGTTCGCTCGACACGCCCATCATTGGCTGGATAATGCACTTCGCGATCGGCATCGTCGGCTACGGTGTTGCGATCGCCGCGCTCGACACGAAGCTGCCGGTAACGAGCCGCGTCGGACACGGGATCATGCTCGGCGTCATCGGCTGGCTGATCATGAAGGTGGTGTTGATGCCGATGGCCGGCGCCGGGCTGTCCGGGATGAACATGGGCGTGATGGCTCCGATGATGACCCTGGTGCTGCATCTCATCTTCGGCGCCGTTCTCGGCTGGGTCTATGGGCGTTCGGGTGCGTCGCAAGACGTGTCGATGTCGCGGGCTCGCGCTTGATCCCGCTCGCTCGATGAGACCTTGTCGAGTGGATCGACCATGCAAGTTCCCATTACCCCACTGCGCGTCCTGCTGTTGGACTTCAACAACGCGCTGCCGGACGTCGAGCCACTCCGACGCAGACGGTCTACGATATCCACACGGCCATTGAGTAACGGCCGCTGGCGCCATGCGCGGCGCACATCGTCGCGAACATCGCGTACGCTCACTTCCAGCGCTTGGCGGCATGGCTGAATCTAAGATCGCCGTCTATGGCGCCATTGCCGCCAACGTGGCGATCGCAGTGACGAAGTTTGTCGCGGCCGGCTTCAGCGGCAGCTCGGCGATGCTCTCTGAAGGCATCCACTCGGCCGTCGACGCCGGCAACGGCGGGCTGCTGCTCGTCGGCCTGCACATGGCGAAGAAGCCAGCGACGCCGGAGCACCCTTTCGGCCGCGGCAAGGAGCTGTACTTCTGGAGCCTGATCGTGGCGGTGCTGGTCTTCGGACTGGGCGGCGGGATGTCGATCTACGAAGGCGTGATGCACATGCGCCGACCGGAACCGCTGACCGACCCTACATGGAGCTATGTCGTGCTGGCCATGGCGGCGCTGTTCGAGGGCGCCAGCTTCCTGCTCGCCCTGCGCCAGTTCCGCAGCCAGGCGGCAGGACGGCCCTTCTGGTCCGCACTGCACGGCAGCAAGGACCCTGCCGTCTACACCGTGCTGGCCGAAGACGGCGCCGCACTGGCCGGCCTGGCGGTGGCCGCCGCCGGCGTGTGGGCCAGCCACAGCTTGAATATGCCGGTGCTCGACGGCGCGGCTTCGGTCGTGATCGGCTGCATCCTGGCGGGCGTGGCGGTGCTCCTGATCCGGGAATCGCGTGGCCTGCTCGTCGGTGAGGAAGTTAGGCCCGACACGGCTGCCGCCATCCGCGCCATCGCGCAGCGGCAGCCGCAGGTGCAGAAGGCAGGCCTGCCGCTGACGATGTACATCGGCGCCGACGACGTGCTGCTGACACTCGACGTCGTGTTCGCCGACGGCGTGGTAACCTATGATGCGGCGTCCACAGTAGAACGCATCGAGCGCGAGATCCGCGAGCGCTTCCCGAAGATCACGCGCATCTACATCGAGTCGCGCAATCGCATCGATCTGTCGGCCGTCGCAAGAGCAGGCGAGCTCGTCGCTGCACGGATCGAGTGACGGGCCTTTGCCCGCCTGCACTGACCGAAACCATCGCAGCGCCACCAAAGGCCGACCCATGCTTGACATTGCCGCCGCCTGCCTCGTCGTGACTGCGCTGCTTGCGTACCTGAACCATCGCTTCGTGCATCTGCCGACGACCATCGGGGTCATGGCCATCGCGCTGGTTCTTTCACTGGTGATCGTGGCGCTCGACGTCGTCGGGGTCTCGCACGCCCTGCGCACCTACGAGGAATCGCTGCTGCGTTCGATCGACTTCTCCGACGTGCTGATGCAGGGCATGCTGTCGCTGCTGCTGTTTGCCGGCGCGCTGCACGTGGACTTGAGCGAGTTGAAGGC
>JAJAZK010000572.1 GCA_026785765.1 Rhodoferax sp.
CGGCAAAGTAGTGTTCCAGAGTTTCCTTGACGGTGCGAAACGCAATTTCGTCCCAGGGTATGTCGGCCTCCTCGAACAGACACGCCTCCATGGTTTCATGGCCAGGATCAAACTGGTCGTGCAGCAGGCGCGCGGTGTAAAACAGGTGGACCTGGCCAACACGGGCCACGTTGAGAACCGAGAACAGACCTTCCATCTCGAACTGTGCACCAGCCTCTTCCACGGTTTCGCGGGCTGCACCCTGGGCGGTCGTTTCGTTCAACTCCATGAAGCCAGCGGGCAAGGTCCACTTGCCACGGCGCGGTTCAATATTGCGTTTGCACAGCAAGACGCGCGAGCCAAAATGCGGCACCGTGCCGACCACGTTGAGCGGATTTTCGTAGTGGATGGTGTGGCATTGTGGACACACGGCGCGTTCGCGCGTGTCGCCGTCGTCGGGCACACGGTAGACCACGGCAGCGCCGCAGTTCTTGCAATGTTTGATCGGGCTATGCGTCATGCGCGCAGTGTAGATTGGAAACAAAAAAGGCTTCCGCGGAAGCCCTTTTCCCAGCCTGCAGGCGCTCAGGCTTTTTTGGCCGGCACTGCCTTGCCGGCCCCGGCGGCCTTGCCGTGTTTTTCAATCAGCGCGCGCGCCGTGTCGCGCAGTTTGAGGCCGTCGAGGCCGCGCTTGTTCATGTCGTCGACCCATTCCACTTCGACCAATGACGCCTTGCGCCGGAATTCCTGGGTATCGATCGCAGGAATGGTATAGATCGTGTTGTTGCGGTCCACCGCCGCCTTGCGGCCCAGCGGGTCGTTGCCTTCCTGGGTTTTGCCCAGCCAGGCCGAGGTGTCAGCGCCGGAGTTGTTGTCGATGATCTTGCGCAGGTCAGGTGCCAGGGATTCGTACTTCTTCTTGTTCATCGCCATCACGAAAGTGGTGGTGTACAGCGCGTTCCCCCCGGGGGCAAACTCGCTGTGGTATTTGACGAGTTCGTGCACCTTGACCGACGGCACCACTTCCCACGGTATGACGCATCCGTCGATGGTGCCCTTGGACAAGGCGTCCGGGATGGCTGGCAGCGGCATACCGACCGGGGTGGCACCCAGATAACCCAGCATCTTGGTGATCTGGCGCGTCGGGCCGCGCATTTTCAGCCCCTTCAGGTCGCCCGCGGTCTTGATCTGTTTGTCCTTGGTGTGGAACATGCCAGGACCATGTACGTGCAGTGCGAGCACCTGCGTGTCCTTGAATTCGTCCGCAGCCATCGTCTGCACGTACTCCCAGTACGCGCGCGAGGTGGCCTCGGCGTTGTTCATCATGAAGGGCAGCTCGAACACCTCGACGCGCGGAAACCGGCCGGCGGTGTTGCCAGGCAAGGTCCAGCTGATGTCCACAACGCCATCCTTGGCCTGGTCGTACAGTTGTACTGGTGTTCCGCCGAGTTGCATGGCCGGGTAACCCTCGAATTTGATGCGGCCACCGGACTCCTTCTCGACCTTTTCCATCCAGGGCTTGTGCATCGTCAACCACACGTTGGACTGTGGCGCCATGAAGGTATGGAACTTGAGTGTGACGGCCTGTTGCGCGATGGCACTCAGGCCGGGGGCGCCCAGTGCGGTGGCCGCAACGGATGTGAGCAGGGTGCGACGTCGGATCATGAACTCTCCAGGATGGGAATATGCCTACAGTAACGGAGATCTGGCCTGGTCGATGACCGGACTTACCCTGACCTCACCTCAGGTCAGGTACTGCACCAGCCACAGCGAGATGCCCGGGAAGAACAGCAGCAGCAGGGTGCGCAACACGTCGCTGACCAGAAAAGGCATCACACCGCGGTAACTCTCGGCGATCGGAACGTCCTTGGCCATGCCATTGACCACATAGACATTGAGGCCAACCGGTGGCGCCAGCAAGCCGAACCCGACCGTCATCAGCACCATGATGCCGAACCAGATCGCCACCGAATCGCGCGGCATGCCAAAGTCCAGTCCGATCACCATCGGGAAGAAAATCGGAATCGTCAGCAGGATCATCGACAACTCATCCATCACCGCGCCCAGCACCACGTAAAACAAGAGGATCGCCGATACCACCATCAGGGGCGACAGGTTCCAGCTCTGCACCACACTGGCCAGTTGCGCCGGTACCTGGGTCAGCGCCAGCGCCGAGTTCATCAGGTCGGCGCCCAGAAAGATCATGAAGATCATCGCCGATCCTTCCGCCGTTGCATAGAAGCAGGTTTTGAGTTTGTCCAGCGTCAATTCGCGCAGGACCAGTGCCGCCACGAAGGTCGACGCTGCGCCCACGGCAGCACCCTCGGTAGGCGTAAAAAAACCACCATAAATGCCGCCGAACACCAGCACGAAGATCAGCGCAATCGGCAGCACACCCTTGAGAGATTCGAGCGTGATTTTTTCGGACACTGTGTCCTGCTCCGGAGCATGGCCGGGAACCAGCCGCACGTACACAGCAATCGCGGCCATGTAACCCAGCATTGCGATCAGGCCCGGGATCATGGCGGCGGCGAACAACTTGGCGATGTTCTGCTCGGCCAGGATGGCATAGATGACAAGCGGAACGGACGGCGGAATCAGGATGCCGAGGGTGCCCCCTGCGGCCAAGGTGCCGGTCGACAGACGCCCGGAATAACCGTGTCGTTTCATCTCCGGCAGGGCGACCGAGGTGATCGTGGCGGCAGTCGCGACCGAGGAGCCGCAAATTGCGCCGAATGCGGCACTGGCCAGCACGGCCGCCATCGCCAGGCCACCCTTGAATCGGCCCATGACGGCGCTGGCAAAGCGGAACAGGGATTTGGAAATCCCGCCCTGAGTGGCAAAGTGTCCCATCAGGATGAACAACGGAATTACCGACAGGTCGTAACTGGCAAAACGCGCAAACGCCTGCGAATTGAGGAAACTCGCCAGCGGCGACCAGCCCGCCTGCGTCACGTAGCCAACACAACCGGCGGCGAACATCGCAATCGCGATCGGCGTGCGGATCGCCATCAGCCCCAGCATGATGGCGAAGATCATCAGCGTCAGCAGCAACGGGCTCAAGGTTGCACGTCCTCGCTAAAACCTCGCACAGCCTGGGCCAGAGCAATTATGGCGGTCAAGGCAAGTGCTGGCGCGATACATGCATAAACCATCCACTCCGGAAACCCGAGCATCATGGTTCCAGAGTTGGTGGTGTAGGCGTTCAGACCACCCAGGGTGCTGCGCCATGCCATCAATCCCATGGCAATGGCCAGCAAAAAGGCGCCGAATCGGTCCAGCGCTGCATTCGTCGGCGCGGCAGCGTTGGAAGTGAAGAAGTCCACGATGATGTTGCCGCGCCGGACCTGGCACCAGGGCAGGAACAGCCCAATTGCGGCGCCAGCCACCACGCCGGTCAATTCGAAGTCGCCTGCCAGTGTGATACCGACCGTGTTGCGGCCGATCAGGCTGACACAGGTCATCAGGGTAATCAGGGTGAGTAAACCGCCCGCGATCACTGCGCAGGCCTTGGCCAGAAGTTCCAGGGTCTTCACTGAACTCTGACGGTGATCGGCACCAGCGAGCCAACACCACCGACCAGCGTGTCGCCACGCACCACGGCAG
>JAJAZK010000573.1 GCA_026785765.1 Rhodoferax sp.
CCTGGAAGGGCTGGGACAGACAGCGTTTGTCAGCAGTGTCTCCAAGATCGACATCGGCATGCCACAGGATCCGACGATCGTCTTGCAGGCTGTGTTCCAGGGCGGCATCCTGATCAATCAGGAGGACCTGATCGCGGCAGCCATCGCCGCAACCATGGTGGCGGTGTTGAGCCTGTTCTTCCAGAAAACCTCCACCGGACGCGCCTTGCGTGCCGTGGCCGACGACCACCAGGCGGCGCAGTCCATCGGTATTCCGCTGAATCGCATGTGGGTGATTGTGTGGTGTGTGGCGGGTGTCGTGGCCCTGGGCGCGGGGATGATCTGGGGCAGCAAGCTCGGCGCCCAGTTCTCGCTCGCCACGGTCGCACTGCGGGCTCTGCCGGTGGTAATCCTGGGTGGACTGACATCGGTGCCGGGCGCGATCCTGGGTGGTCTGATCATCGGCGTGGGTGAAAAATTGTCCGAGGTGTACCTCGGTCCGTTTGTTGGCGGTGGAATCGAAATCTGGTTCGCCTACGTGCTGGCCCTTGGCTTCCTGCTGATCCGTCCCCAGGGATTGTTCGGCGAAAAGATCATTGACCGCGTATGAAATACGCTGCCATTGAATTTTTAGTACAGACGAACCTTGCGAAGCAAAGTTATGTCGAAGCGCAAAGCGGCACGCGACAGACTGATTTTGCGCAGCGCGGTTGAACGCAGTGTGTCGCAGCTAAAAAATCATTCGGGTATCAACTGATGTTCTATAGGGAAAACGGCCAGTTCAAGACCAGTTATAGGGCGGATCAGCAGATCTTCCCGATCACACAGGACAGGATCGCGATTTTGCTGCTGCTGGTGGTCGCGTTTGTCGCGGTGCCCGCGCTCGCGAGCGACTACCTGTTCCGCGCGATTCTGATCCCGTTTTTGATCTATTCACTGGCGGCGGTAGGCGTGAACATCCTGGTTGGGTACTGCGGACAGATCTCGCTCGGTTCGGGCGCGTTCATGGCGGTGGGGGCGTACGGTGCCTACAACTTCTTCGTTCGGGTGCCCGGCATGCCGCTGGTTCTGGCATTACTGCTCGGTGGCGTGTGCGCCATGTTGTTCGGCATTTTGTTTGGTCTGCCCAGCCTGCGTGTGAAGGGCCTGTACCTCGCGGTGGCGACGCTGGCCGCGCAGTTTTTTGCCGACTGGATGTTCCTGCGCATCTCCTGGTTCACCAACAACTCGACCACCGGCGCCGTCTCGGTGTCCAATTTGCAGTTGTTCGGCTGGGCCATCGAGAGTGCGCTTAGCAAGTACCTGTTCTGCCTGGCGCTGCTGGTCGTGATTGCATTGCTGGCGAAGAATCTGGTGCGGGGAGCGATCGGACGCGAGTGGATGGCGATTCGCGACATGGATGTGGCGGCGGCGGTGATCGGCATCCGTCCCATGTATGCCAAGCTGACGGCGTTTGCCGTGAGCTCCTTTATCGTCGGCGTGGCAGGAGCGCTGTGGGGCTTTGTGTACCTGGGCTCGTGGGAGCCGGCGGCGTTCTCGGTCGACCAGTCTTTCCGCATGTTGTTCATGGTCATCATCGGCGGTGTCGGCTCCATCATGGGCAGCTTTTTTGGTGCTGCCTTCATTGTGATCTTGCCGATTGTTTTGAACTTGCTATTGCCGTTCTTGCTGGGACTGGTTGGCATCGAAATTTCCACTGCCGGCATCTCGCATGCCGAGCTGATGATTTTTGGTGCGCTGATCGTGTGGTTTCTGATCGTCGAGCCGCATGGCCTGGCGCGGCTGTGGTCAGTTGGAAAGCAGAAGATGCGGTTGTGGCCTTTTCCGCATTAGGGGTGTCGCCTGCCAGCGGCTCCTGCTTTGCCGTTGCAGGTATTCGCCGGGTACTTGAGTGTGTAGTGTTGGTGGTGTTCTTTCATCTTTATTAACAGGAGTCAATCATGAATTTTCGCAAACTGGTTTTTGCAATGGCCGCGCTGGCCGGGGCCACTTCGTTTGTCGGGAATGGCGCGTTTGCGCAGGCCAAGGAGCAGTTCTTCCCAGTCCTGACCGGCCGAACCGGCCCGGTGGCGCCAAATGCAACACCCTGGGCCAATGGGCACAACGACTACATGAAACTCGTCAACGCCCGCGGCGGTATCAACGGTATCAGGACCCTGATCGAAGAATGCGAGACTGCGTATGACACAGCGCGTGGTATCGAGTGTTACGAGCGGCTTAAAGGCAAACACGGCGGCGCAACCGTGTTCCAGCCCCTGTCAACCGGTATCACGTTCGCGTTGACCGAAAAAGTGCCGAACGACAAAATTCCGATGATTACCTCCGGTTATGGCCGCAGCGACTCTGCCGACGGCACCATATTCAAGTGGAACTTCCCGCTGATTGGCCACTACTGGGTGGCTGGCGACGTCTTGCTCAAGCACATTGGCAATCAGGCTGGCGGCATGGACAAACTCAAGGGCAAGAAGATCGGCGTCGGTTACCACGACAGCGCGTTTGGCAAGGAGGTGCTGCCGATCTTGCAGGAGCGCGCCGCGCAATACGGGTTCTCCCTGCAACTGTTGCCAATTGCCGCTCCTGGCGTGGAGCAGAAAGCGACCTGGTTGCAGGTGCGCCAGCAGCAGCCAGACTATGTGATTTTGCAGACGTGGGGCGTCATGACCCCGACCGCACTGAAGGAGGCGCAGGCCGTTGGGTATCCGCGCGAAAAGATTTTTGGCACTTGGTGGTCGGCGGCGGAGCCGGACCTGAAGGACATCGGGCAAGGCGCCAAAGGGTATAGCGGCGTGATGATGCAGCACGGTGCCGAGCCGCAGTCGGCGGTGGTCAAGGAGATCCTTGACAAGGTACACGCCAAGGGCCAGGGCACGGGTCCGAAGGACGAGGTAGGCAGCGTGTTGTATATGCGCGGCGTAGTCGGTGCGATGTTGGCAGTCGAGGGCGTGCGTTCGGCGCAGGAGCGTTTTGGCAAAGGCAAGGTCATGACCGGTGAACAGGCCCGCTGGGGTTACGAAAACCTCAATCTGACACAGGCCAAGCTCGACGCCCTGGGCTTCAAGGGCGTGATGCGGCCGGTCTCCACGAGCTGTGCCGATCATATGGGTTCCTCCTTTGCACGGGTGCACACCTGGGACGGCAGCAAGTTCGTCTGGAGTTCCGATTGGCTCGAAGCGGACGAACAGGTGATCAAGCCGCTGGTACGCGCCTCGGCCGAGAAGTATGCGGCGGAAAAAAAGCTGACACGCCGCTCCGGCCAGGACTGCCAGTCCTGATCAGCAGCGCCACGCAGAACCGGCCTGGCCGTGTTCTGGTGGCGTCCCTTCCAAACCCTCCCGCCAGCCGGGAGGGGCAGCGGCTGGGTGCAGCCGTCAAACGAGAGCTTCGCCGTGCGGGTCTTTCATTTGGTTCATACGGATCAGGGCGTGAGCCCTCCAACAGCGTTAACAGGCCCTAGCCATGAGCACCACAAACATTGTTCTCAACGTCAACGGCATCGAGGTCATCTACAACCATGTGATCCTGGTGCTCAAGGGCGTTTCGCTCAGCGTGCCGCAAGGCAAGATCGCCGCCGTGTTGGGTGGCAAC
>JAJAZK010000574.1 GCA_026785765.1 Rhodoferax sp.
GCTCAACACCGAGCTGGGTTTCCTGGCCAGCCACCGGGCACGTGCCAAAGTGCGCGCCTGGTTCAATGCGCTTGCCCTGCATGAGACCGTCGCGCGCGGCCGCGAGGCGGTGGAACGTCTGTTGCAACGCGAAGGCAAGACCGCGCTGAACCAACTGGATCTGGCGGCGCGGCTCGGGTTCGACTCGGCCGATGCCTTGTACGAGGTGGTTGGCAAGGACGAGTTTTCGCTGCGCAACATCGAGTTGTTGCTGCGCCCGCCGGAGCCGGTGGCGCCGTTGTCCGACACGCCGCTGCTGAAAAAGCCCAGCCAGCCCGGCAAGGGAGGTGGCGTACTGGTGGTCGGAGTCGGTTCACTGTTGACCCAGCTCGCCAAATGTTGCAAACCCGCGCCACCCGATGTGATCTGTGGTTTTGTGACGCGCGGCAAGGGCGTCAGTGTGCACCGGGCCGACTGTTCGAATCTGCGCGAGATGGTGGCCAAAAATGGCGACCGCGTGATCGAAGTCGATTGGGGTGCAGCCAAAGCCGATAGCACTGCCTTGTACCCAGTAGACGTTTTTGTGCAGGCCGCCGATCGCCAGGGCTTGCTGCGCGATATCTCCGAAGTGTTCACCAAGGAAAAGATGAACGTGATCGGAGTGCAGACCGAGTCCATCAAGGGCACGGCGTGGATGACGTTTACGGTGGAGATTGCTGATTCTGTCAAGCTGCAGCGGGTGTTGGGATTGGTGGCAGCGCTGGCGGGAGTGCGGTCGGCGCGACGGCGTTGACGAAACGCTTCCCATAAATACGCTTGTATGTTAATGTGCGTTTATGCGAACTACATTTGATCTTCCCGATCCCCTCATGCGCCATCTGAAAGCGCGCGCCGCGCTGGAAGGGCGAAGTCTTCGTGATCTGACGCTCGATCTGATCGAGCGAGGCCTGCGCACGCCGGTTGCCGCGGCGCCGAGCGCCACCAGTTCGGCTTTACCGACTGTGCGCCTGGGGCGGCCGATGGTGTTGCCCGACGGTGCCTTCAGCCACGCTGGTTTGAGCGAACTGGCGCAGGAATGACGGTCGGCCCCGGTGTGGCCGAGCCCGGGCCTTCCTGGGGGCTGGGAGGCGACCTGCCCGATCTCAATGTCTGGCTGGCGCTGGTCGTTCAGGAGCACCCGCATCATGCGCTGGCGCGTCGTTATTGGGAGGACTGCGCGATGGCGCGCACGCTGGGGCAAAAGCAACACTTTTGTCGCGCCACCATGTTGGGTCTGGTGCGGCTGCTGTGCCAGCCCAAACTCATGGGCGACGGCGTGTTGGGTCTTGCAGACGCCTTTGCAATCTACCGGCAGCTGCGCGACACCGCCGGTGTGGCTTTCTGCACCGATGCCGAGTCCGCCGACAGCGTGCTGGCCGAGTGGACCCAGGGCGCGGCCAACCCGCTGCCTGCGCGACTGTGGTCCGATGCCTGGCTTGCCGCGGTGGCCGAATCCGCCGACCTCAGGCTCGTCAGCTTCGACGCCGACTTCAAGCGCTTTGGCTTGACACGTTGCCTGATCCTGCAGAGCTGAAAACTTGGCAGTTCAAATCGGATCCGGCGTGTTTCCAGAAATAGCCGCTCAGGCAGCGGCGCTCTTGCGCCATGCGACGGGAAACACGCGGTCATCCTCTGGCCGCTGACCGGCCACGAGTTGCGGGTCGCCGGTAACCTTCATCGTTGCCGGGCGCGGGTCCCAGAAGGCGTCGCGCCCGAAATAGCGAGTCGAGATCGCCGCCCGCCGCTTTTTCGGCGAGAAGTTGCCGGGTGCGCCGTGCACGGTCAATGGGTGGTGCACCAGGCAGTCGCCGGCTTTCATTTCCCACGACAGAAAGCGGTAGTCCGGGTTGCCGCGCAGCTCGCTGAAGTTCGGGCATTCTTCCAGATCGGATTTGAAGTTCGGGTCCTTGTCGGGAATGGCGGCGCGGTAAAACTTGCCCCATTTATGCGAACCTGCAACGTATTCCAGCATACTGTTTTCCGGCCCCACGTCCGTCAATGCCACCCAGACCGACAGAATCTGATTGCCGCGCATGGGCCAGAACGGCAGGTCGTGGTGCCAGTCGGTGGCCTCGATGGTGTTGGGCTCCTTCACGAATACCTGGTCGTAGAACACCCGCACTTCATCGGCACCCATCAGGCGCGCGGCGATTTCGGCGTTCGGCGAGTGCATGACGTAGTCGCGAAAATCGTCATCCCAATGGAAAACAAAGGAGTTGATGTGGTAGCGCCCGGTCTTTCCACCCAGCGCACGCGTCACCTCGCGCGGGCGGGCGAGCGGATTTTCGGCGTCCATGATGCGGTCCACGGCGCTGCCCATGCGTTGTATCCATTCGCTGTCGAACATGCCGCGCAGGCAAATCACGCCGTCCTGCTCGAACTGGCGTACGTCTGCATCGGTGATGGGGTTCAGGGGGCTGCGGTTCATGGTGTCTGCTCCATAGAAGTTTGAGGGCGTTCCTGGCATGTTGGCAATCGGCCAGCCAGGTTCGCCAATTGGTCTGGCCCGGTAGCAACGCCGAAAACATAACGATCCGGCCGCATTACGACCAGCGGCGTGCCAAGCGCACCCAGCCAGGCGGTCAGCGCCGGGTCGACCAGCCAGCGGGTACCGAGCTGGTCGAATTTCAGCCGGTCGGCTGCCGGCAATGCGGCACTCACCGAGTCGTCCGCCGCCAGCACCGCGAAACCGGCGCCCAGTGCCGTATCCAGCAGGCGACCGTCGGCCAGGCAGGGTTGCCCGGGGAACGATCCAGCGGGCAGGTCCCCGGCATGGAC
>JAJAZK010000575.1 GCA_026785765.1 Rhodoferax sp.
CGCCGTCGTTGCGGGTTTCGAGGCGGCTTATGGCGGGTAGCGGGCTAGCCGCCCTCACGGCCTTGGCCTGTGCTTCCGCAGTCAGAAGCGGCTGCCCCAACAACACAGTTGTCTGGCGCTCACCGACCTTGAGCGTTGCGTTAACCTTGCTGTCAAACCGGATCTTGTCGCGAATGCTGATCGTGTAGGCGCCCTCGTAAACACCTTTCTGTGTCTCCGGCAGTCCAATCAGGTTGGTGAGCGCCGACACTAATGTTGTATCAAAACCCGAGTACTGCCTGGACAATCAAAGCCGCGCGGTGGTGGCGTGGATCGTCAAGGATAATGCCGCGCGCGCCAAGCGTCCGCCGTGCGCACCGGGTTCCGCGCGATCGACGCCAACATGTTGGCGTTCAGGGCCCCGATCCGCGACCGCCTGGCGGGTTTTGCGGTGACACTCGGGGCTAGACACGAGACGCAAGAGATGGACCCCACAACCAAGCACCCGGGCAGCAGTGCCGACGGCGAGAATCCCGCGCTGACACCGACGCCGACGACGCTCAACGAACCGCACCGGGATTTGCCGCGCACGCCAGTCGATGTGCATAGCCTGTCGTTGGTGGTGCTGGCCGCCCTGGCCGGCATCTTCATGCTGCGCTGGGCCAGTGCGGTGCTGATTCCCGTGATGGTCGGGCTGCTGTTCAGTTATGCACTGTCACCCGTGGTGAATTGGCTGCAGGCGCGCCGGATTCCGCGTGCCGTCAGCGCAGCGATCCTGATCCTGGGCATCCTGGGCGGGGCCGGAGCCACCATGGGGTCACTCAGTGACGACGCCGCCAAACTGGTCGAGTCCCTGCCGGCCTCGGCGCAAAAGCTGCGGGACGCGATTCGCCCGGCGCGCGGCAGGTCGGACAGCACGCTGGCCACGGTACAAAAGGCCGCGGCGCAACTCGAACAGGCAGCAGCCGAGGCGACCACCACCAGCCCGCCGAGCCGCGGCGTACAGAGGGTGCAGGTGGAGAAACCGCGGTTCGACATCAAGGACCATCTTTGGACCGGCACCCTGGGGTTGATCAGCGTATTGGGCCAGATTGCCGTTGTGGCCTTGATCACATTCTTCCTGCTGGCATCGGGCGACGGCTTCCGGCGCAAAGTGGTCAAACTGGCCGGCCCAACGCTGAGCCGAAGGCGCGTGACATTGCAGGCCTTGAACGAAATCAACGGGCAGATCCAGCGCTATTTGCTGGTCCAGCTCTTCACCAGCATCCTGGTGGGTCTGGCGACGTGGCTGTGTTTTATGGCGATCGGGCTGGAACAGGCCGCGGTCTGGGGCGTCGCGGCGGCGATCCTGAACATGGTGCCCTATATCGGCAACATGATCATCACCGGCGGCTCCGCACTGTTGGGCTTTACACAGTTCGGCACGCTGGAAATGGCGTTGCTGGTGGCCGGTATTTCGCTGGTCATCAACAGCATAGAAGGCTTCCTGCTGACCCCTTGGCTGACCAGCCGGGCCAACAAGATGAATCCGGTCGCCGTGTTTGTCGGCGTGCTGGCTTGGGGCTGGCTCTGGGGCGCCTGGGGCTTGTTGCTGGGGGTGCCGATCCTGGTGATCATCAAGGCCATCTGCGACCGGGTGGACGATCTCAAGCCAGTGGGCGAAATTCTCGGCGCCTGAACAGCGGCGCTGCAGGCGGGCCAGGGCGCGCCATGCCGCCTTGGCCAGTGGCATACGCCTGAGGAGACGTGCCGAAAGCGGACTATGGGTAGACGCAGCGCCCCTTGCAGGGGTTGGCGACCAGGTTGTCGTGACCGCAGTTTTCTTACTGCGTTCAGCGCCTGCGCCAAATCTGCCTTCAGATCCTCAATGTGCTCGGTCCCTATGCAAAGGCGAACGGTTTCCTCACTGACTCCGGTTTTCAGCAGTTCCTCTGAGGACAACTGACGGTGGGTCGTGGAAGCCGGATGTGTTGCCAAAGACTTGCAATCGCCAATGTTGACCAGACGGGTAAACAGCTGCAGTGCGTCCAGAAAACGCGCGCCGCCCTCGCGCCCGCCGAACACGCCAAATGTCAGCAAGCCCGGGGCTCGGCCCCCCATGAGCTTCTGTGCGAGCGCGTGGTCGGGGTGATCGTCCAGTCCGGCGTAATTGACCCAGCTCACCTTGGCGTGTGTTTTCAGGAACTTCGCCACAGCCAGCGTGTTCTCGCAGATGCGGTCCATGCGTAGCGCCAGGGTTTCCAGGCCTTGCAGAATTTGCCAGGCGTTGAACGGCGAAATGGCTGCCCCCATGTTGCGCAGTGGCACAACGCGGGCGCGGCCAATGTAGGCGCCGCACCCAAAGCTTCGGTGTAGACCACGCCGTGATAGCTCACGTCTGGCTCGTTCAGGCGCTTGAAGCGCGCCTTGTGTTGGGCCCACGGGAACTTGCCTGAATCAACAATCGCGCCGCCCAGGCTGGTGCCGTGGCCGCCGATGTATTTGGTGAGGGAATGCACGACGATGTCAGCCCCGTGTTCAAAAGGTCGGCACAGGTAGGGGCTGGGAACGGTGTTATCCACAATCAGGGGCACGCCATGCCGATGTGCGATCTCGGCCAAAGCGGCAATGTCGGTCACATTGCCCAAAGGATTGCCGAGCGATTCGGCAAAGATCGCCTTGGTTTTGTCGTCGATCAGCGCCTCAAAGCTGGCAGGGTTGGCGTAGTCGGCAAATCGGGTCTGTATGCCGTATTGCGGCAGGGTGTGGGCGAACAGGTTATAGGTGCCACCATAAAGGGCGCTGCTGGAGACGATGTTGTCGCCGGCCTCGGCAATGGTTTGGATAGCATAAGTGACTGCGGATTGTCCTGACGCCAGAGCCAATGCCGCAATGCCACCCTCCAGCGCCGCTACGCGCTCTTCAAGAACCGCCTGAGTGGGGTTCATGATCCGGGTGTAGATGTTGCCGGGCACCTTTAGATCAAACAGATCGGCGCCGTGCTGGGCACTGTCAAATGAGTAGGCTACCGTTTGGTACAGCGGCACGGCGACCGCATGGGTGCTGGGGTCCGGGACATAGCCGGTGTGAACCGATTTGGTTTCAAAACGCCATTGGCTGGTGTCACGTGTCATGGAACTTGTCCTTTAGGTGGTGCTGCGCTCCTGGGCAATGGTGTGCGAACAATTTGCTCTGAAGCCGATGGAAGCCACGCTACTTTTTGCTCTGGGCGCCGAGAAGTTGGTTCCGCCTCGCATCTGAGCGGCAGCTTTTCACGCACTCCCGCACCATAAGTAAACTGTGCCGGGAGTTCCCACTTTCCACGCGCTACGTCGGCAACCGCAGCATTGCGGTCCCACAGATTGCTAAGGCGAGGACGGGCAAAGCGGCCATAACTGCCACCGCATGCGATTCGGCCTGCTGCGGAAGGCCCGATGTCAGGGCGAACCGGCAATACGTGGATTCCTGGGAGTTCCCGAGATGGGTCGTCCGTCAGCATCTCGGTCCGTTCTTGGCATGACGGCGGGGGAACCCGCTCCTGGTGACTGGTCAACATTGTCCTCCACCATGTCGAGGAAATCATCAACCTGGTCCGGCGAGTGCCTGGATGGCTGAATAAGCGCGTCGTGTCGGGTGGTCATGGTGTTTCCTGGAAATTGGCAAGACTGGAAAGTATCTGCCGCTTGACTTGGAACGGCCATCGGCCAGACAGAGACGCTGCGGTATTACGCCTCCTGCAGCCCGGCTGTCGCGCGGGGCGCCTGCCGCCTGTCCAAGGATGGGATCGGGCGTGATCGCTGCAAGTAGCAAGGCCAGTCGATCGCTGATCTGACGACTCACCCCGGACCGTAGTAATCACCATCTTATTGATTTGCCCATCGCGCAGGAATGACTGCAATAGCCGCCCGCCATCGACATAAACGCGGTGCACGTTTTTTGCCGAGCCACGGCCTCCATTGCGCCCGCTGGAGAGAGAGCTCCCCCGAGCCATCACGACCATGTCTTTGTCTACGATGAAATCGATGTAGGCGTGTGCTACGCCACAAACATTTGGCAGCACTGTAGTTTGCGCCGGTTTGGCCGATAAGACTGTTATCGCCCTCCCGCGACCCATTGCAACCCAACGACGAAGTTTGCGCCGATGGCGCGCGCTCGCATCGGCAGGTGCCTTCGAGTTGCTGGCGAACGGGTGTGTGCCATGCAGCGTTTTCCCGGTTCCAGCCCTTGTCAGCCCAGCATCCTTCAGGAGCAGCGAATTTTGAAAGCCACCATAGCGGTTCTTGCCAGTCTGGCGTTCCTGTGTCCAACGGTGTCCTGGGCGCAGGGCATTCCGACTGTCACGCAGTGGATCGCGATATTTCAGGAGGTCCACAAGCACCCACTTTTCAAGGACCTGAAGTTCAGCTACGCCAGAATACCGGCTGAAAAAGTGGGTCATTCTCCAGTGGGTGTCATACCGCGGGATGGGCAGGACTGTGTCATCGCCATTTCGGAGGGTGACAATTCAAAGATGGGCCGGATGATGGCACTGACTTCCTCGCCCGAGACGGCGCGCGCATTCTTGATGACCATTGCGGCCCACGAATTTGGGCATTGCTTTCGAATTCGCAGCAAAAACCTGTCTCTGCAGTTATGGGAACGTGTGCTCGCCACGGCGCCAGGCTCTGCGGACCGCCAAGCCATGGAAAAAGTCATTTCCGTTGAGGAGGCCTACGCCGACGCGTATGCCTTTGCCTATATTCGCGATGCCCATCCGCAGATGTTTATGGAGATGTTCAAGGCGATGCGCAGTCTTCGGCACGAACCGTCGTTTGCGAATCCGTTTTACCAGGTCGAGCCACTGTACCTGCAGCTCGCCAGCCGCGGCCTGGATGTCAGCCTTCCACTGCAGATGCAGGTGGAGGACGTGATGAGAGCGTCCAGTTTCCAGGTTCCGTGACCTCTGCAGCGCTCCTGGGCGGCCGAGCCAACACGCTGGCGCGCCGGGCACGGCACTGCCAGGGGAATCAGGCGTGGAACGAGACCCAGGCCGACCCCCGACGGGGCATTTTCGGAAACACGGCAATGTCCCTGTAACTGGCCGCTGCGCTGGCGTTGACCCGCCTTCCGATTGGCTTGTCCTTTTGTTGTTGCCTTTGGACGAGATACTCCTTCTCGCGGGCAAGCTCTTCACGTTGTTGAACCAGGAAGTCGTATCGTCCACGCCGTGCTGCGTCGGACAGTACTTCATAGGCTTCGTTCAAGCGCTTCATGTAAATGTTGCCGCGTTCGACACCGTCAGGATTCTTGTCCGGGTGAAATTTCTGGCTCAGAATGCGATATGCAGCTTTGATGACCATGCCATTTGCACAGCGGGAAACCTGCAAGGTATCGTAGTAGGTCGTTAACGGGTCCACGTTTCATTCCTCCGGCATCTGGCGCAGCGGGATAGGGGAGCGGCGCTGATGCATGGTGCGCCGCAGCCCGTTACCGTTACCGTGCGTTACCGCACATTCAGCCGGAGATCGGGCGGCGCGGGCAGGGTGCGTGTTGCCTCCGCTTCCACTGCGTCCACTGCGTCCAGACGCCATCGAAAAATATCCAGCGCTTTCGGCCTTGCGCGACGCGGCCCTTTTTTGCCAGCGCCCGCATTGACGTGCGGGGAGGTTATGTCGTATGGGTTGACGACGTGTTGAAGATGGCGGCTGACAACCTGCGCAACATGGCCACTGAACAAGCCGGGGGCTCGGCCCAGAGCGCATTCCCAAGACGGTTTCGCTGGCCCGCCTGGGGTGGGAGACGGTCCGGCGAACTGGCCCAGGCTTGATCTTTTTTCTGGCGACCTACCGGTTTGGACCTTTCGATGCGCAGCAGGTATTGCTGCTTTGTCGAATATCGATACGGACAATTCAAAGGCGAAAGTCGCCACAAGCTGCGCCAAAAAAGCGGGTGTCAGCGCCGACAGGCTGGCCTGGTCGCGCAGGGCAATGCCGGCATCGGCCCGTCGTCCCGTCGACAGACCATGCGCGCATTCTCCGCAAGCGCAAACTATTCGCCGTAGTGCGTGCGGCGATTGAGGGCTTCATTCACCGCCGGAAAACGCGACCGTTGTTCCAGTTCGAAGATCGGCACGGTGTTGCGGATATACACGTTCCTGGCATCCACCAGCGGCTGGTAGTCCCACGCCACACCTTGCTTTCGCAGGATGCCGTTGAGATAACGCCGTCGACGCTGGCTGGCGACGACGGTCTGGCGTAGCGCGTTCAGGTCCCAGCGCACGGCGATTTCCTCGCGCAGGCTGGCGACGCGCCCCGCATGGTCCGCCTGACCGGCCAGATTGACGCGCTCCAGTGGATCGTTGACCACATCGTACAACTGGTCGGGATCGGTGGGGCAGAACACGAACTTGAAGACGCCACGCCGGATCATGATGCCCGGCGCGCTGGCGCCTTCACCCATGTATTCACCGATGACCTCGTCATGGCCCGGGTTGCCAGTCAGGTGCGGTATCAGCGAGCGGCCATCGGTTATCACCTCTGCATGCAGTGGCCGACCGTCGTTGGCAAGCTCGAGCAGCGTAGGCAGGATATCGATGTGTGACACCGCGGCCGCGACACGGCGCGGCTGGAAGCGCTTCGGCGCGTGCACGATCAGGGGTACGCGGGCGGCATTCTCGAACCAGTTCATCTTGAACCACAGGCCGCGTTCGCCCAGCATGTCGCCGTGGTCGCTGGTCACCATGGTGATGGTGTCGTCGGCAAAACCACTTTCCTGCAGCGCCTGCATCAAGTCGGCAAAACGTTCATCGATGTAACTGACCGAGCCGTAGTAGGCGTGGCGCGCATTGCGCACTTGGGCGGGCGTGGGCGCCGGGTCCTGCATGCCGATGCCTTTGATGATGCGCTGGCTGTGCGGGTCCATGGGCACATCGTGCACGCCGAGCATGGGCATGTCGATGTCGGCGTGGGCATACCGGTCCCAGTGTTCGCGCCGTGCCAGATAGGGATCGTGCGGGCTGATCAAGGACACGACCAGGCAAAACGGTTGCGCGCTCTGCCCCGCCGAACCCTTTTTGCGCGCCATATCAAACAGATGCCGCTTCGCGTGGAACACAACCTCGTCGTCAAAGTCGAGGTAGGCCGACCGCGTGCAGATGCCAGCCTGGCGCACCACGTCCATGTTGTGAAACCAATCGAGTCTCGCCTCCGGTTGGTCCCAGTTCGGCACCCAGGCGAAGTCGGAGGGATAGACATCGGTGGTCAGGCGCCGGTGAAACCCATGCAATTGGTCTGGCCCGCAAAAATGCATCTTGCCCGACAGCGTGGTGTCATAACCCAGCGCCGACAGATGGTGCGCAAAGGTGGGGATTTCGGCGGCAAACTCCGCAGCATTGTCCCAGGCGCCGATCTGCGACGGAAGCCGCCCCGACATGAACGCATAACGGGCCGGCGCACAC
>JAJAZK010000576.1 GCA_026785765.1 Rhodoferax sp.
GGTGGGCGTGGCCCGGGCCGCGATGTTCCCGTCGCTGTCTCTGACTGGTGCCTTGGGCACCGAAAGCTCGGCACTGAGTACGCTGCTGAAGACGCCGGCGCACTTCTGGTCACTGGGCTTCGGCCTTACCGCTCCCATCTTCGACGGCGGGCGCAATGCCGCGCGGTTGGACCAGGCTGACGGTCGGCGGCGGGAGGCGGTTGGAGCCTACCAATCGGCTGTGGCTACGGCCTTTAAGGAAGTCGCCGACGCGTTGGCGAGCAGCCGCGCGGCGCGTGATTAGCAGGCCGATACAGAGCGCTGTGCAACTGCAGCCGAGACCGCCGAGCGGCTGGCGAAGGCGCGCTTCGATGCGGGATATTCCGGCTATCTGGAACTGCTTGACAGCCAGCGTACCGCCACGGCGGCGAGGCTGGACGTGGTGCGTAACCGACAGGCGCAGCTAAATGCAAGTGTGGACCTGTTCAAGGCGCTCGGCGGCGGCTGGATCGATGCCGATTCCAAACTCTGATCGGCGGATAGTGTCGGGCAGGGTGCCGATCAACGGGCCTGCGCAAGATATAGCCAGATCTCATTGCGGCGCATGAACCAGGGCGTGAATGGCGCGTTGTAGCGTGCGTTCACCGGTTCGCCTGTCCAGGTCAGATCGGCAGCCCGCAATCCCGCCTGCAACTTGGCCAGGTGTTCGGCGTAGTTGGATTCGGACCAGAAGCCCGAGTAACGGATGACGGCTACCGGCGCGGGCACTATTTGGCGCAGTTGCACCCGTGCATCCAGCGGTTCGGGCGCGCTGGTCGCGGTTACACCCTGGGGCAGCACGAACTGCACCACGAAGCCGCCGGGCGTGGCGACCTGCGTGACCGGCGCCGTCATCTCCAGCTTCACTGGTGCAGCCACCTGCGTCACCGGTGCTGTCATCGCGAACTTACGCTCGCCCTTGTTCTTGCCGAAGATGTAACCAGCCAGGATCGGGAACGCCTGATTGCCCGCTTCACCAGCCGGGCCGGCCACTGTAACCTCCGCGACGGCATAGGTGGCGTATTGGCGAACTTCGATGCCCTCGAGCCGGCGAACGACCTGATACTCCGGCTCTTCCGTGGCGTGACTGGACATGGCGAAGGTGCTTAAAGTGACTATCAACAGTGCCGCAGTGCCGAATGCGACGGCACGACTGCGGGGTTTGCGCATGGAACGGGTGGTCATGGCGGAATGGTATTTGCGTCGACGTGGCCTGTCTGTTGCTTGCCGCACTTAGGGCCTCGGAGGAATGCCCATCAATGGCGCCGCGTGCAGACCAGGAGCCTTCATTGCGGGGATAGCATCACTCCTTGATCTGCATCATGGCACGGTCGTGCTGGTGACTGCAATATCGTGCAACGCCCAGGAGGTCATCATGCTGCAAAACGTCGGGTCCGCGGATCGGGTCATTCGCATCGTCGCCGACGCCGCGATGATCGGCGCCAAGCTGATGGGCGTGATCGGCCCATCGGGATGGACTGGCGTGGTGCCCTTGGCCACGGGTTTGTTTCGGTGCTGCCCCGAGTACCTGACATGTGGTCTTGGCACTTGCGCCGGCAAGTCGCCTGCTGTCCAGCGGTGAACCGTCACGAGGACTTGCCTTGTCCAACCAGACCACCAACTTCCGCGCGCTGACGCAAAGCGTGTCCGCCAACCTTGCTTCGCTGCGGGCGAGCACGCCAGATGTCATGAAGAGCTTTGGCGCACTCGGTCATTCCGCTACCGCCGCCGGTGTGCTCGACCGCAAGAGCAAAGAACTGATCGCCTTGGCACTCAGTGTCGCGGCCCGGTGTGACCCCTGCATCGGCTTTCACATGCAGACGCTGGTCAAACTCGGGGTGACGCGCGAGGAGGTCAGTGAGACGCTGGGCGTGGCGACGTACATGGGCGGCGGCCCATCGCTGATGTATGCGGCCAGTGCTATTGCAGCATTCGAAGAGTTCTCCGAGGGGGCCAACGAATGAACCCGCATCATGAAAGTTATTTCACGTTAACTTGATGCGATTTGACGCGCTAGCCAAGGCGATGGAGTAGCGGCTGATTTTCCAACTTGAGAAAACGAACCATGCCACAAAGCACCACCGTCAATCGCCGTATCGTACTGAACGCCAGGCCGCGCGGCGCCCCGACCGCTGCCGACTTCCGTACCGAAAACCATCCTGTGCCGACGCCCGAAGCTGGCCAGGTCCTGCTGCGCACGCTGTACCTGTCGCTGGACCCCTACATGCGCGGGCGCATGAGCGACGGACCTTCGTAAGCGGCGCCACTGGCAATGGGCGACGTGATGGTCGGCGGCACGGTGTCGCGCGTCGAGGCGTCACTGCATGGCGACTTCAAGAACGGTACCTTGGTGCTGGGCTACTCCGGCTGGCAGGACTACGCGCTGTCCGATGGCAAGGGCTTGACCGCGCTCTATCCCCAAGAGCCGCATCCTTCGCGCGCACTGGGTGTTCTGGGCATGCCGGGTTTCACCGCCTATATGGGCTTACTCGACATCGGGCGACCCGTTGCCGGTGAAACCGTCGTCGTTGCCGCCGCCAGCGGCGCAGTCGGCTCAGTGGTCGGTCAGATCGCCAAGATCAAGGGCTGCTTCGTGGTGGGCATCGCGGGCGGCGCGGAAAAGTGCCGCTACGTGGTCGACGAACTGGGCTTCGATTTCTGCGTCGATCACCACGCGGATGATCTGCCCGGACGCCTTGCCGCCGCCTGCCCGAAGGGCATTGACGTGTACTTCGAGAATGTCGGCGGTGCCGTGTTCGACGCCGTGCTGCCGCTGCTGAATGCCAAGGCGCGCGTCCCCGTGTGCGGCCTGATCGCTGCGTACAACGCCACCGGGCTACCACCGGGCCCAGACCGGCTGGGCCTGTTGGCGGGCACGCTGCTGCGCAAACGCATCAAGATGCAGGGCTTCATCGTGTTCGACGACTATGGCCCGCGCTGGAGCGAGTTTGCCGGCGCGATGGGCGAATGGGTACAAGAGGACAAGGTCAAGGTCCGCGAAGACATCGTATTCGGCCTGGAGAACGCACCCGAGGCCTTTATAGGCCTGCTCAAAGGCAAAAACTTCGGCAAGCTGGTCATTCAAGTGGCCCACGCCTGACGGCACAATAATCGCAAAAAGCACTCCTTGACCACCATGACCAAATTCCTCGCCGTCTACGCTGCCACTTTCGTTACCATGCTGGTGCTGGACCTGCTGTGGCTGGGTGTCATCGCACGCTCGTTTTACGAGTCGGGCATCGGCCATTTGATGGCGGAGAAGCCCAATATCCCTGTGGCGGCCTTGTTCTACCTGCTGTTTCCTGTTGGTCTTGTGATCTTTGCCGTGCAGCCGCAGGCCGGTAGCCCGGGCTGGACCACTGCCGCCGGCATGGCCGCGCTGTTCGGCTTCTTCGCCTACGCCACCTACGACTTGACCAACCTGGCCACACTGCGCGACTGGCCCTGGAACGTCGCCCTGGTTGACATGGCCTGGGGCTCGGCAGTCAGCGCCGCATCCGCCGCCATGGGCAAACTGGTGCTGGACCGCATGGCGGCTTGAAAAAGCAAGCTACAACGCGCGCCTCTCAAAAGTGGCGACGATGTCGGCGTGTGTCGTCGGCCAGCGCTGCAGGGCGACGAAACTGCCGCTTTGCAATCCGTCCAGAAACGCCAGCGCCAGTTGCCGTGTGGCAATCTTTACGCGTGGATTGAGCGCGCTGCCGCCGGTGCCCATGCGGTCGGTGAACATGCTGTGCGAGCCTTCGCGAAACACGGCAAGCACCTTGGGTGCGCTGCTGTCGCTGCCCATCGCCTTGAATATCTCCAGGCGATCGGGCAAACCCGAGAAATAGCCGGGAATCTGGATGTCGTCGGCTGTCGCCGTGATGTGCAAGGTGGGGATATCGATGCCCGACAGGATTCTTTTCGGGTCGCCCAATCCATAGAACGGCGGTGCAGAAATCAGGATGGCGGCACTGATACGCGGGTCTTTCAGCGACACACTGAGGCCTTGGGGATCCACCCGGGCGCCCGCTACCAGCATCGCAGTATTGGCGCCGTAAGAATGTCCGGCAACCACAACGCGCCGCGCGTCTATCAGCGGGCTGGCGCCGGGCTCCAGGATGCGGTCCAGGGCAAAACGCACATCCTGTACGCGGTTGAGCGCCTCGGATTCCTGCGCCGCGCCACTGAGACGCGACACCATGGAAAAGGGATTGCCAAACCAGACCTGCCGGTCGCTGCCCACGTGCTGCACGTGCAGACTGGCGTAGCCATTGGCCGCCAGGTAACGGCCAAAGTAGCCATAACCGTCCCGGGACCCACCGATGCCATGTGAAAACACGACCAACGGCAGGCTACCCGGCGCATGCGGCGCTGCGGGCAGGTACAAGCGCGCAGGCACCTTGCGCTTGCGCGCCGTATCGGTCCAGTCAAGATTGAGTGCACTGAAGCGCGTAGCTTCGACGGCCAGCGCCTCGTCGCTCGCCACCGGCAAACCGTTTGGTGCCGGGTCCGTCAGCACCGTGCCGACTGCAGGCAACGAGAAGCCTGCCAAAGCCACGGCCAAGGTCAGCAATACCGGCAGTTGCAACCAGTCAGTGGCGTTGCCATTCAATCGCGCGTTGCGCATCTTATTCCCTTGTTTCTTGTCAGGAGACCGCCCTTCAGCCGACGCGAGCCAGCTGCGGACGTACATACCAACCTCATTCCATGGTAACGATGATGCAGGCCCAGTGCCAGCGTCCGCGCTGGAATGGCCCGGGCCAAAGGCAGGTCATGAGCGACCACGACGGCGAGCAGCTTGATCAATGCTGCGCCCACCGACTAGACGTCAGTGTGCGCGCCACTCGTCGATCAGCGAAGCCACCAGCCCGGTCCAGCCGGTCTGGTGCGACGCCCCCAGCCCGGCCCCGGTGTCGCCATGAAAGTACTCAAAGAAACCCAGATAGTCGCGCCAGTGCGGATCGTGCTGGAACTTGGCGATGCTGCCGTAGACAGGGCGCGTACCCTGGTCATTGCGGGCAAAGATGGAGATCATTCCGTCGGCCAGCGTACTGGCGATCTGGGCAATGGTCCAGGTGCGCCCATCCCTGTCGCTGACCACAATGTCGTCACCGTATGCGGTGGCCAACTTGCGCAGTGACTCAATCATCAAGAACGAGGTTGGAAACCAGATCGGCCCGCGCCAGTTCGAGTTGCCGCCCTTGATCTTGCTGACCGCCTCGCCTGGCTCGTACGAAACCTGGTTGTCTCCCAGCACGAAGGGATGCGATGCATGCGACCGCGACAGGCTGCGCAGTCCGAAGTCCGAGCGGAATTCCTCACTGTCGCACAGGCGCTGCAACATGCGGCGCAACTGGTTCAGATCCACAATGGTCAGGGCCAGCATCTCCACACCCCGCGTGTTGGTGCGGTTGACACACAGCTCGACCAGGTCGCGCCGATTCTCCATGAACCAGCGGATATTGCTGGAGAACTCCTTGAACTGCGCCATCCAGCTGGCCTCCAGCCGCTCCACCGCATACAGCGGAATCAGGCCAACCAGCGAACGCACCCGCAGCTTCTGGTAACTCCCGTCTGGGTAGCGCAACACGTCGTAAAAGAAACCGTCCTCTTCGTCCCACAGATTGTGCTGGCTACCACCCATGCTTTTCATGGCCGCCCCCACATACACGTAATGCTGGAAAAACTTGCTCGCCAGCGCTTCGTAAGTTTTGTTCTCCTTGGCCAATTCGAGCGCCATGCGCATCATGCTCAAGCAGAAGAATCCCATCCAGCCGGTGGCATCGGACTGCTCCAGTACGGCGCCGCCCGGCAACTTCTCGGAGCGGTCGAACAGCGTGATGTTGTCCAGACCGAGAAAACCACCTTCAAAAATATTGTTTCCCTTGCTGTCGACCTTGTTGATCCACCAGGCAAAGTTGATCAGCAACTTGTGGAAACAGCGCTCCAGGAACACCCGGTCCGCCGTGCCACTGCGGATGCGGTCCATGTTGTAGACACGCCAGACGGCCCACGGATGCACGGGAGGATTCAGATCGGAGAACTCCCACTCGTAAGCGGGAATCTGCCCGTTCGGGTGCTGGAACTGCTCGAACAGCATGAACCACAACTGGTCCTTGGCAAACTCCGCGTCGATCAGGGCGATGGCCACAGTATGGAAGGCCAGGTCCCAGGCGGCGAACCAGGGATATTCCCATTTGTCGGGCATGGAC
>JAJAZK010000577.1 GCA_026785765.1 Rhodoferax sp.
CTGCAGCAGCGCAGGCTGGATCTGCGAGCGCTCGAGCGTCCCTCCCCGTTCGCGTTTCCCCTCATGGTTGAACGGTTTCGCGAAAGCTTAAGCTCAGAAAAGCTCGCCGACCGCATCGCGCGCATGGTCGCTGAACTCGAGCGCGCGGCCGACGGGGGCACAGCCAGTACCCCAGCGCCGCTTCGAAGGCGCAGGCCGCCCGCTGCGCAGCGCGCCGTTGCTGTGCAGTTGCCGTCCCCTTTGTCCGGGCAAGTGGAAGCGTCACCGCCGACGACATCACCAACACCCGCACCGGATGGCGCGGATGGCATTTGTATCCGGCGGCGGCGGCCTCGGCACGGATTTTGAGCGCAGAGTACCCCATCGATCTACACGGGGCGCAGCTGCTGCTGCTCGCTGCCAAGGCGCTATATTGGCCCGCGCGTCAATTGTTGTGTGTGGCCGATGCGCATTTCGGCAAGGCGGCGGCGTTCCGTGCGCTCGGTCAACCGGTGCCGCACGGCACCACCTCGGACAACCTGGCGCGGCTGGACGGCTTGCTGGCGGACTACCCGGCGCGGCAGCTGCTGTTCCTGGGCGACTTCCTGCATGCGCGGGCATCCCATGCGCCGACCACGCTGGCGGCCCTTTCGGCCTGGCGGCAGCGGCATCGGGGGCTGCACTGCACGTTGGTGCGCGGCAACCACGACCGGCATGCGGGCGACCCCCCATCCGGTCTGGATATCGAGCTGCTGGATGAACCATTGATGCTGAACCCATTTGCGTTTCGCCATATTCCGCGGATCGAGCGCGGCCGTTACGTGATTGCCGGTCACGAGCATCCGGTCTACCATTTGCAGGGGCGCGCGCGCCAACGTTTGCGCCTGCCCTGCTTTACGGTGACCGACCAGACGATGGTGCTGCCATCGTTCGGCGAATTCACCGGAGGACACACGGTCGACGCGGCTCCCGGGCGGCGCGTCTTTGTTGTCGACGGGGTTGCGGTATGGCCTATCCCCGGGTAACGAACGCGCTGCATCGCCCGCTCCACGGGGAAATGCCCAGACGCGTCCGCAGCCGAATAGCCTCGCAGTAGCGGCTGGGCAACAGGAACTGCCAGCTCGCTCCGTCAAGGGGTAAGTGCGGGGTGGGTTGGCTCTCTGGGGCGTCCCTTCACCCTGCAGACTTCGGTCCTGATCCCGCTCGACCGAACGTGCGGGGATCATGCGGCTGTTTAACGGAACATCGCGACGTCGGACTTGATCTGACTTCGCAGCAGTTCGAGGGCGGCCGAGCCCGCGGGTTTTCGCGCCGCCACCAGGCAACCAATCGCCAGCACAATCGGCGGCAAAGGCACTGCCCACAGGGCCCAAGGGGCCGGCATCGGCTCCACCGGTACAACCGCGCCCAACAACAACCCCACTCCGGCCAAGACAAGGCCGATCTAGAGGCAACCCAACCCCAGCGCACCCAGCAACGCTGAATGCTTAAGTGCCGATGCTACTTCGCTGGTCTCCGCTCCGACCAACTCGACGTACGCTTCGAGGTGCTCCAGGAGCAATCGAACTGTTCGAGGTAAAAAGTTGCCACAAAGTCGCAATTCAGATTTGAAATGCTTATCTTCAGTCGCTGTTAAAAGTGTCAACTCCGGATCCCGCCTTTGCCTGCTCGCCTGGCGAGGCCTAGGTCGGGACGGCTACCTGTTGGTTTGTCCGGGCTGGCGGATCGCACAATGCTCGGCGTCGTCTGGTCCTACAAAAGTAGATTCGTTTCTCTTGCAAGATCCGCCAATGAATTCACGTATTCTGCAAAATTACGCCCATATTTTTGCAAACATTGGATGCGAGCAATGAATGACGATGATCTGACTGAACATCCCGCAGGGCCTAGCGGCGGGTGGGGATCGGTTCGTGGAATGGCCAAGGTGATGTTGCGGGAAATGCCTTCTCCAGCTGTGCTTCAGACGCTTATGCGCCTGAACAAGCCAGGCGGCCTGATGTGTACTTCATGCGCTTGGGGCAAGTCCAAACACCCACATACTTTCGAATTCTGTGAAAACGGAGCCAAGGCGACTATCTGGGAGCTGACCAGCGATCGTTGCACTCCTGAATTCTTTGCAACGCATACGGTTAGCGAACTCCGGCATTGGCAGGACTATGACCTTGAAATGCAAGGTCGTCTGACTCACCCTTTGCGATATGACGCCGCCACTGACAAGTACATGGTGGTCTCGTGGGAGGAAGCGTTTGCCGGAATTGGTGCACAACTTCGCGAACTTGAACCGAAGACGGTGGTGTTTTACACGTCTGGCCGTGCGAGCCTGGAAACCAGTTATCTGTATGCCTTGTTTGCGCGGATGTATGGCCACAACAACCTGCCCGACAGTTCGAACATGTGCCATGAGACGACCTCCGTTGCCCTGAAGCAAGTTATCGGCTCGCCAGTAGGCACCTGCATTCTCGAAGACCTTGAGCATTGCGACGCGATTTTCTACTTTGGTCAGAACCCGGGTACCAACAGCCCACGCTTTCTACACCCGCTGCAAGAAGCGGTACGCAGGGGCTGCAAGATCGTGACGTTCAATCCGGTACGGGAGAAGGGCTTGATCGAATTTGTCAATCCGCAGTCGCCGTTGGAAATGATCACCAACACACCGACACAGATCTCGTGCATGTATCTGCAGGTCAGGCCGGGCGGCGACATCGCGGCGTTGATGGGTCTGGCCAAACATGTGTTTGCAATCGACGCCGAGCGTAACGTGCACGGTGATCGCTCGGTCATCGACCAGGCGTTCATTCAAGAACATACAGTGGGATTCGACGCGTTTCAAGCACAGGCCATGGCAAGCGACTGGGCAGATATTGAGCGTAACAGCGGTTTGGCGCGCGCCGATCTGGAAGCCGCAGCGGATGTCTACATCGCCGCCAAGAACACAATTGCTGTCTTTGGCATGGGGTTGACACAGCACGTGCACGGAACACAGACAATCGCCATGCTGGTCAATTTTCTGCTTCTAAAAGGCAATATCGGACGGCCCGGTGCCGGGATCTTGCCGGTCCGCGGACATTCGAATGTCCAGGGGCAGCGCACGGTAGGTATTTCGGAAAAGCCCGAACTGGTTCCGCTCGACACACTGGCCGCGCTTTTCCAGTTCGAACCGGCACGGGACAAGGGACGAAACACGGTTGAGGTCTGCGAAGGCATCGTGGACGGATCAGTGAAGGCATTCGTTGGACTTGGCGGCAATTTCATACGTGCCATCCCGGATCAAAACCTGATGGAATCGGCATGGCCAAACATGGACTTGACGGTGCAGATCGCGACGAAGCTAAACCGCAGTCATTTGGTTAATGGGCGATCGGCTTGGTTGCTGCCGTGCCTGGCTCGCTCCGAGCAAGACTTGCAAGCGGGAGGCGAGCAATCCGTGGCTATAGAAGACAGCTTCAGTCATGTGCATGGTTCGACCGGTAAGCGTGAACCTGCCAGCGAGACGCTACTTTCGGAACTCGCGATCGTCGCCGCGCTTGCAAAAGCAACATTGCCTTTCCACCCTAAATGGCGCTGGGACGACTGGACCGCTGACTACGGACTGGTACGCGGTTTAATCTCGCAAACCTACCCAGAGGAATTTCACGACATGGGCGTAAGGATGTTCAATGCCGGCGGCTTCTACCGCGGCAATGCCGCACGCGAGCGTCAGTGGAAGACGGATGTCGGAAAAGCCAAATTTACTTTGCCAGGCGTCATGTCGGCACTCGGCGTCGGCGATGCTCCAGGCCGCTTCCATCTGATCACCATGCGTTCCAATGACCAGTTCAACACCACCATTTACGGTCACAGCGATCGACATCGCGGTTTGAGCGGCGATCGTGCCGTGGTGCTGATTAACCCGCAGGATATGCTTCGGGAAGGTTTACAGGCGGGGGAACTGGTGTCACTTGTGGGAGATGCTGGTGATAACGGGTCGCGCGAGGTCCGCAATTTGCGCGTGACGCCATTCGCGCTTCCCGCTGGCTGCGTCGGTGGTTACTACCCCGAGATGAACCCGTTAATACCGCTCTGGTATCACGATAAGGTTTCGAAAACTCCGGCTTCAAAAGGAGTGCCGGTACGCATTCGCGTTGACCAGACTGCGGCGGAGGGCACGAGCGGACCGGCAATATTGAACAAAACGCAATCTGTCGATGATCAACCAATTCCCCAGCTCTGATCCGGTCACATCTATCCAAGCTGACACCGGGGCACGGCGGGTGCCGGTTCTGCGCTGGCGGGAGAGTTTCCTCAGTGAGGCCGAAGACTGGGTCTCCAACGAGGTTGCGATTGCGCTTGAGTTCAATGGCATCTCTCATGCGGTGATGCTAGCGACGCCGTGCGAC
>JAJAZK010000578.1 GCA_026785765.1 Rhodoferax sp.
CTCAGTGCCGAGAGTCAGGCCTGGCAGGCCGCTGGCCTTCACTGCAGTGCCAACGAGCGCCGTGCCGATGAAGCAAGCCGGGACGTTGAGGCCTGGCTCAAGTGCAAATACATGCGTGAGCATTTGGGCGAGGAGTACGGTGGTGTGGTCACATCTGCCACATCCTTTGGTATCTTCGTGACACTGGACGCGATGTACGTCGAAGGCCTGGTGCACATCACCGAATTGGGTGGCGAGTATTTCCGCTTCGACGAGTTGCGCCAGGAGCTGCGCGGCGAGCGTACCGGCATCCGGTATGCCATCGGCACCCGGGTGCGGGTGCAGGTGAGCCGGGTTGATCTGGACGGTCGGCGCATCGATTTCCGGCTGGTGCGGGAAGGGGAAGACTTGTTGCTGCGTGCGGTAAAGGACAAGGGGACGGCACGCGAGCCGTCGGCCCGGCCGCCGCGGGAGGATTCCGTCATGGAGTTGGCGTTGCCGGCCGCTTCGCGCAAAGGCGCTGCGCGGCTGCCGCGCGCGCGTAAGGGTGGCGACAACGACCGCAAGGGTGCCACCGGCAAGGCCGTGGCCAGCAAACGCGGAAACAAGATCCGGCGTTGAATGGTACGGCAGTATCTTTGAATAGGAAAGGTTGGGATCATGGCAAAGCATGGACGGGTGGCGGTGGTGACGGGCGCCGGGACCGGTGTTGGAAGGGCGGCGGCCCTGGCCTTGCTGGCCGATGGTTACCGCGTGGCTTTGGCGGGACGGCGCATGGAACCGTTGCAGGCGGTCATCGCAGAAGGCGGCGCGGCTGCAACCGCACTTGCCGTGCCAACCGACGTAGCGGACCCAACCGCCGTGCGCGCATTGTTCGACGCTACAGTCGCCGCCTGGGGCCGGGTTGATTTATTGTTCAACAATGCCGGAGTCAGCGCTCCCGCAGTGCCGTTGGAGGAGTTGACCGTCGAGCAGTGGCGCAATGTGGTTGATATCAACCTGAACGGCATGTTCTACTGCATACAGCAGGCCTTTCGGGTCATGAAGGCGCAACGCCCGGGTGGCGGTCGCATCATCAACAACGGATCGATCTCGGCCCATGCGCCGCGACCGTTTTCAATTGCCTATACTGCCACGAAGCACGCGGTGGCAGGATTGACCAAGACCGCATCGCTCGATGGCCGCACTCACGACATCGCGGTGGGGCAGATCGACATTGGCAATGCCGCGACGGAAATGGCACAACGCATGGCTTTGGGTGTTCCGCAGGCAAATGGGCAGATTGCCATCGAACCACTGATGGATGTGGGCATTGTGGGCCAGTCTGTCCTGTACATGGCCAATTTGCCACTGGAGGCCAATGTGTTGTTCCACACGGTAATGGCCACCAAGATGCCGTTCATCGGCCGCGGCTGATTCAGTGCCAGCCGCTGCGGGCCAGCGCCGATGCAGTAAGAGGCACCGTGGCCGGCCAGTCATCGGCACATTTGCCATGCAGGTAAGCAGTTTCCAGCGCACTTTCGAACTCTGGCACTCCGACTGCCAGTGCCGCCGCAATCGCGCCAGCGAGTACATCACCGGTCCCGGCTGTAGCCAGCAATCCGTTTCCGGTCGGCACGATGGCGCTGGCGCGTTGCGGTGAAGCAACCACTGTGCCAGAGCCTTTGAGCAGCACGGTGCACTGCAGCTCCTCAGCAAGCGCATGCGCCGTCTGCAGGCGGTTGCGTTGCACCGCATCGGCTGAGATCTGGCACAGCCGTGCTGCCTCCAGCGGGTGCGGCGTGACGATGGTGCTGTAGCCGCGAGCGCGGCGTATGCGCACGAGCGATCGAAGCTGGGCGTCAACCGCAATGGCATTCAGGGCATCGGCATCCAGAACCAGTCGCCGCGCGGCCGACAGCAGACGCGGTAGCGCTGCGCGTACCGCGTCACCGCCGCCACAACCACATGCGACTGCGACGCGCGCCAAGTCGAGCTGATCCAGCGTACGGGACATCAGTTCGGGCTGGTTGGCGGATAGCGATGCAGCGTTGGGGTCGAGTATGCAAAGGTAAACGCGTCCCGCGCCGCGATGCAACGCAGCTGTGGCGGCTAGCACAGCGGCGCCGGACATTCCGGGTGCGCCGCCAACCACTGCTACATCCCCTTGCGATCCCTTGTGCGCGGCATGCAGGCGCGCGCGCGACTGCGGTGCCGACGCCAGGCTGGCCACTATTGCGGCCTGGGTGGCGCCACAGGCCTGCACCAGGTCTACCCCCAGACCGTCGTGCCAGACTTGGCCGCTGGCGTCGCGTCCCATGGCAGTGAAAAGTCCGGGCTTGAGGGTGAGCAGGCTGAGTGTTGCGTCGGCCGACACACAGGAGCCGGCGGCGAACCCGGTGTCGGCTTCAAGCCCGCTTGGCAGGTCAATCGCCAGCACTGGCGCTGCGTTCTGGTTCATGAGCGCGATCCAGTCAGTCATCCTGCCTTCGGGTGCGCGGGAGGCGCCGATTCCCAACAGCGCGTCCAGCGCCAGGTCCCACTCGGCCGGGGGTGTGTCGGCAAACCGCACGCCAGCATCCAGCGCCCGCTGCAACGATGCCTTGGAATCCGCGGTTGCGCCGTCACGCGAACCCAACCAGCTCACCACCACCTGTTTGCCCAGTTTGCGCAGTTCGGCAGCCGCCTCCAGGCCGTCGCCACCGTTGTTGCCGACTCCGGCGGCTACCCAGATCAGGCGCGCGTGCGGTGCGAGGGCCAGTGCCAGCCGGGCAACAGACAACCCAGCCCTTCGCATCAGGGTGTGGGGCGTCAGTGCTGCCGCGGCGTGGCGCTCGATCGCCCGCGTCGCAGTGACCGTGAACAATCCTCTTGCGACGCCAGCGGTAACCTCGTGCAGGGACTCGGGCATTGCGGCGGCGGCTTCAAAATTCAAACGTGTCACCCTCGCGCGCCAGCCGCATCTGCGGCGCGCCGGGGCTCGCCGGATGGGCTGCACACACCGAAGCAAAAACCGATTCCAGGGCATCGTCACTACGCGTCGGTTCATGGTGCGTGAAAAAAACCGTGCCGACCTTGGCCCGTTTTGCATAGGCCAAACTGGATTCGAAGCTGCCGTGACCCCAGCCCCTCTTGGCTGGGTACTCCTGCGCCGTGTAGGAGCTGTCGGCGATCAATACGTCCACGCCATGCATGGCGCGCACGATGCCATGTTCCTTTTCGTCGACGAGCTGCTGGTACTCGTGAAACTCCGGGTCGGCGGCGTCGTAGATGTTGTAGGGCGGTTCATGGTCACCAGTGAAAAACACCGATTTGCCCGCACTCTCGATGCGGTAGCCGAAATTGATCACCGGGTGGTTCAGCAAATAGGGTGTGACCTTTGCGGTTCCGATCTGAATGCTCTGTTCAGGCGTCAGGGTCACATATTCGGTGCGTGCCTTCAGCTCGGCCTCGCGCACCGGAAAATAGCTGTACTGGAGCTGTACCGACATCACCTGTTCGATGCCGTTACCGGAGATCGGGTCGAACGCGCCGTGCAGCCGCAACACGTTGCCGGGTATGAAATTGGGCACAAAAAACGGAAGGCCCTGGATGTGGTCCCAATGGGAATGGGTGATCAGGACGTTGGCTGTCAGCGGCAACTCCGCGAGCAGCGTGTGCGACAACGGAAAGATGCCGGTGCCGGCGTCCAGGATGATCAGTTCGTTGGAGTCGGTCCGGATCTCGATGCAGGTCGTGTTGCCCCCGTATCGAACGGTTTTTGGTCCTGGCGAGGCGATCGACCCCCGAACGCCCCAAAAACGAATCTTCATTGCGCTCCTTCAGAAACATTGCATATCCGCCGCCGCGCTATCCATTCAATTAACACCCGTCAGCGAAAAAAACCTGTCGGCCTGCGGTTGGTGACGACCGGGAACTATCCAGCTTCGGCTTCGACACGTTGGTGGCGCGACGGAACAGAAGCTGAATTGTGAACCAGAACTGGCCCAGTGGTCAGTCGTTGGCCGCCTGTGGGTCAAAGCCGTGCATGTCGATTTCAGTCGCGTGTCCCAGTATCTGGTCGGCCAGCGCGCGCGCTGAACCGCTGGCCATCGCCCAGCCGCTCGATCCATGTCCCAGATTGAACCAAAGGCCATCGATTCCGCTGCTGCCCACCATCGGCGGCCGGTCGGGAAACATGGGCCGCGCACCCTTCCACTCCTGCACCCCGGCAACGTGGCTGGCGGCGCCTGGAAACCAGTCGTGCAGCACTTTGTAGAGGGTTTGCATCGATGACGGACTCCGACGGCCGACCGCGCCTCCCAATTCAGCACTGCCAGCCACCCGGACCCGTTGGCCCAGCCGCGTGATGGCAACCTTGAAGTGTTCGTCCATCACGGCACTGCGCGGGGCGTTGAGTGGTTCGCGGATGGTCGCGCTCACCGAATAACCATGCACCGCAGTCATGGCCAGACGAATGTCCAAGGGCCGCACCAGCAGTGCCGAATCCAGACCCGCACACAACACCACGGCGTCGAAATGTTGTGCTGGTGTTGCTGCACCCGGCACCACATCGATCCCCTTGTTTTGCCCCTGGCTTCTTGTCAGCGCCTGTACTGCGGTGCCGAACCGGAACACGACGCCAAGCCGTTGGGCCTCGTTCTTGAGCATCAACGCAAACTGTCGGCAGTTGCCAACACCGTCGTCGGGACACAACACGGCAGCCAAAAACGGAGTGTCCGGGTTGAGTGCAGGTTCGATTTTTCGCGCTTGGTCCGCATCCAGTTGCTGGTGAGCGACACCCGCGTCGCGCAACATCTGCAGGCTGGCCTGGGCCAATTTTACGTCCCGCTCAGTGCGCAGCAACACCAGGTAGCCATCGCTGTGGTCGTACTCCAGGCGCAGCCTGGTGGTGATGCTGGCCAGCCGGGCGCGGCTGTAAAAGGCCAGTTTTTGCATGTGGCTGCGATTTGCGAGGTAGACCTCAAGCCGGCAGGCGCGGTACCAGCGCCATATCCAGGTAAGGTCGGTCATTCCCAGTGGCAACGCGAGTTTGATGCTGGCGTGGCGGTGGAACAATTGCGCCAGCACCTTCATCGGCATTCCGGGTGCGGCCCAGGGAGTCACATAACCAGGCGCGAGAACACCGGCGTTGGCAAAGCTGGTTTCTTCTGCGGCGGCGCCGCGGCGTTCGAACACGGTCACCGCGTGCCCGTCCAGCCCGAGCTCGTACGCGGTAGTGACGCCGATGATGCCGGCGCCGATGACGGCAATTTTCATGAAACCCCTGCGTGTGTGTTGCCCTGGCAGTACGCCGGGGGCGTGGCGTCGGCTCAGGCCGATTGCAACTGTTGTTCTGCCTGCAGGGCCAAGTTGAGTACCGTGTCGTCGCGCAGACCTGCATGCCACAGCATCAGGCCGACCGGTAACTCGCCGGCCTGGTGGCAGGGAATCGTTATGGCGCAACCGTCGAGCACATTCACCAGGCTGGTGTTGCGAAGCAACAGGGCATTGACACGGAAGAACTCTGCGTCGCGCTCGGAGCCTGGCGCGACGTCGGCCATGGCCGGCGCCACCATAGGTACGGTCGGTGACAGGACCGCGTCATAGGGGCTGATGCGTGCTTCCACCCGGTTGATCCAGTCGTTACGCGCGCGCGCAAGGTCGACATAGTCCGCCGCGCTAAGTTGCAGGCCGCGTTCAATTCGCGCCACGACGCGCGGGTCATATTGTGCGCGGTGCTCAGCGAGCAGGCTGCGATGCCAAGACAGACTCTCGGCGGATGAGAACCCGCCATGGGCGTTGAGGCTGGTCAGTTCAGTCAGTTCCGGCAGCTCGATTTCGGCGATCTGCGCGCCGCCCTGGCGCAGGCGATCGATGCCGCGCCAGAACGCCTTGGCAACCACTGCGTCGAGCTCGTCTTGCAGCAGGTTGCGCACGACCACCATGCGATAGGCCCCGAGTGGCGCGAGGCTGCGTGTCACGGGTGTGGCGCTGAGTATTTCGTGGGCCAGCATGGCGTCTGCTACCGAACGGGTCAAGGCCCCGACGGTGTCCAGGGTGGTCGACAACGGCACTGCGCCCGTGGTCGGCACCAGACGCGCGGTGCCTTTGAAGCCGACGATGCCGTTGAGCGCTGCCGGGATACGGATCGAGCCTCCGGTATCGGACCCCAGACCGATGAAAGCGGAGCCGGTCGCCACGGACACGGCCGCACCCGAAGATGAGCCGCCGGGTATCAGCGCCTGCCCGGCGCTGGCGGCATTTACCGGGGTGCCGAAATGCGGATTGTTGCCCACCGCCGAGTAGGCGAATTCGACCATGTTGGTGCGGCCAATGATGGCCGCGCCGGCCGCCTTCAGGCGGGCGACGGCGGGGCAGTCGTGTTCGGCCGGGCGTTGGTTTGCGAGGACGGTTGAGCCGGCGGCGGTGATCTGACCGGCGATGTCAAACAGGTCCTTGACCGATACCGACAGGCCGACCAACGCGCGCGCCTGGTTGCGCGGGTCACCTGCCGACAACCGTGCCGCCTCGAAGTCGGTTTTCAGGTAAACATGTTGTGAAACTGGCGCCACTGCTACTGCTATGCAATGTTCCAGTTGCGCTGCGGCGTCGGTGTCCCCGCGCCGCAGCTGCAGCCGGATTGTGTGTAGGTCTGGTGTGCCGGTGAACTGCATGCTGGGCCTCTGGTGCTGTGTTAAGATTATCTGGTTTTGCGGCTGGGCTTTTTGGACCGCACGCAGGACAAATCGCAAACCGGTCCCATCAAGGTGTTTGCGCCGACTTTGAAGCATGCACTCCCCGTAGTGACATCGAGTCGGCATCAGATAGTGGACCGGATTTTAGACCCAACCTTTGGAGTAAACCATGTCAGTCACCATGCGCGAAATGCTGGAAGCCGGCGTCCATTTCGGACACCAGACCCGCTTCTGGAATCCCAAGATGGCGCCGTTCATATTCGGCCATCGCAACAAAATCCACATCATCAACCTGGAAAAATCCTTGCCGATGTTCCAGGAGGCGTCGAAGTTCGTGCGCCAGTTGACCGCCCGTCGCGGCACGGTTCTCATGGTCGGCACCAAACGCCAGGCGCGCGACACGGTGGCGGCTGAAGCCCAGCGTGCCGGTGTGCCTTTTGTCGACCAGCGTTGGTTGGGCGGTATGCTGACCAATTTCAAGACTGTGAAGACGTCGATCAAGCGCCTTAAGGAAATGAAAGTTCAGCTCGAAGGTGGGCTGGATGCGATGAGCAAGAAAGAGCAGCTTATGTTTGCCCGTGAGTTGGCAAAGCTCGAGAAAGACATTGGAGGCATTCAAGACATGGTGACGCTCCCGGACGCGATATTCGTGATTGACGTGGGGTACCACAAGATTGCCGTCGCGGAAGCCAAGAAGCTGGGCATCCCGTTGATTGGCGTCGTGGATTCAAACCACTCGCCCGAAGGCATTGATTACGTGATTCCCGGCAACGACGACTCGGCCAAGGCGGTGACCTTGTATGCCCGTGGCATCGCCGATGCGGTGCTGGAAGGTCGTGCCAACGCGGTCGACGACGTGGTCAGGGCGGTATCGGCCGAAACCACCGACGAGTTCGTTGAGGTGAGCGAGGCCAGGGCTTGATTTTCGGGATGATGCCGGCAAGGGGCGTGAAGGCCCCTTTTTTTTGTCTTTTGTAGAATTTTGTCGAACGACGTACGGAGTAGAAGATGGCGACGATTACAGCAAGCATGGTGGCGGAACTGCGCGGGAAAACCGACGCCCCTATGATGGAGTGCAAACGTGCCTTGACGGAAGCTGCGGGCGACATGGTGAAGGCCGAGGAGTTGTTACGGGTGAAGCTCGGCACCAAAGCCGGTAAGGCGGCCGGCCGCGTCACCGCGGAAGGTGTGGTGGCGAGCGCACGGCATGGTAATGCTGGGGCCTTGATTGAAGTGAACTGCGAGACCGACTTCGTGACCAAGAGCGAGGCGTTCCTTGCGTTGGCCGATGCAGCGGCGGCACTGGTTGCGGCCCACAACCCGGCGGATCTGGCGGCACTTGGTGCGCTGGGGTACACGCAGGACGGGTTTGGCCCGACCCTGGAAGACGTGCGCCGTGGCCTGATAGGAAAAATCGGCGAGAACATGGCTTTTCGCCGTTTCAAGCACTTCGGCTCCAACGCCAGTCTGGCGACCTACCTGCACGGAACACGCATTGGAGTGGTGGTGGAATATTCGGGTGACGAAACCGCAGCCAAGGATGTTGCGATGCATGTTGCGGCCATGAAGCCGGTTGCGCTTTCCAGTGCGGATGTGCCGACCGAGCTGGTCGCGCGCGAGCGTTCCGTTGCTGCCGCAAAGGCGGCTGAAGACGCGGCCATCGCCACCGCGGCCGGAAAGGCGGTCCAATCGGCAGAAATTGTAGCCAAGCGCATCGAGGGCGGTGTCCAGAAGTTCCTCAAGGAGGTTTCGTTGTTTGACCAGTCCTTCGTGAAAAACGACAAAGTCACGGTTGGACAGATGCTCAAATCCGCCAACACCGCGGTGAATGGCTTCACTCTGTATGTGGTGGGCGAGGGCATCGAGAAACGTGTGGACGACTTTGCAGCCGAAGTCGCGGCGCAGGTCGCATCTGCCAGGAAACCTGCCTAGGCCACGCGTACTGCGCGACCGCGCCAGGTGACCGAGCCCAAAGCCATCCTAAAAAGGAACTTCCCAATGTCGGACCCGAACCCCGCCCACAAACGCATTTTGCTCAAGTTGTCGGGTGAGGCCTTGATGGGTGACGATCAGTTCGGTATCAACCGCGACACCATCGTACGCATGGTTGACGAGATCGCCGAGGTTACGCGTTTGGGCGTTGAAATGGCGGTGGTTATCGGTGGAGGGAATATTTTTCGTGGCGTCGCAGGTGGCTCCGTGGGCATGGAC
>JAJAZK010000579.1 GCA_026785765.1 Rhodoferax sp.
AGCGAGCGCCTTGGGGGCGGCCCGGCGGCGTTTATCGGAGTACCTTTGCCTGGCGGCTGCGGTAGCGAGCGCCTTGGGAGCGGCCCGGCGGCGTCTATCGGAGTACCTTCGCCTGACGGCTGCGGTAGCGAGCGCCTTGGGGGCGGCCCGGCGGCGCTCATATTGCCCATTCCGGCTGGCGGTCCAGGGTGGGCAGCGGATGGCGGTCGTCGCCCAGGCGCGGGAGGCAATTGAGCAAACCGCGTGTGTAGGGGTGTTGTGCGGCTGCCAGGTTGCCAGCCGAGACCTCTTCGACGATCTTGCCCGCGTACATCACCAGGATGCGGTCGCAAAAAGTCGACACCAGGCGCAGGTCGTGCGAGATGAAGATCAGCCCCATGCCGCGCTGCACCACCAGTGCGTCCAGGATCGCCAGCACCTGCAACTGCACCGTCACATCCAGTGCACTGGTGGGTTCGTCGGCGATCAGCAGTTCCGGGTCGGCAATCAGCATCATCGCAATCATCGCGCGTTGGCCCATGCCGCCGGAGACTTCATGCGGATAGAGCCGGTAGACGCGCTCTGGCTGGTCGATCTGCACCGCCTCCAGCGCCGCCATGGCGCGTGCGCGGGCTTCGCGGCCGGACACCTTGCTGTGGGCACGCAGGGTTTCTTCAATCTGCGCGCCAATGGTCATGACCGGATTGAGCGAATACTTCGGGTCCTGCAGCACCATGGCGATACGGCCGCCACGCATCTCGCGGCGTTGTTTCGGCGTGCAATGCAGCAGGTCCACGCCACGAAACTCCAGCCGCTTGGCGCTGACCAGCCCTTCTGGCGCCGTCAGGCCAAGGATGGCACGGCCGGTTTGCGACTTGCCCGAACCCGACTCTCCCACAATTCCGAGCCGTTCGCGGCCCAGCGTGAAAGACACGCCGCGCACCGCCTCGGTACGCCCGCCGTCGCGGTTCGGGAACGAAATGCGCAAGGCTTCGACGACCAGTACCGGATCAGGATTTGGTGTGCCGACCATATCAGTGTTCCATGCCGGCAGGGCCGGGCGCTGCAAGCCACATGGTGACGCCCCCCATTCCAGGAGACCGCGGAACTGGCTTTGCCAGGCCGCCAGTCTCGTCCCCCCCCAGGGGGGAAGGCGCGCAGCGACTCAGGGGGGTCGTTCCCAAGGGGGTCGTTCCCAGGGGGGTCTTCACTTGGCGCCTTTCGGATCCAGCGCATCGCGCAGCCCATCACCAAGCAGGTTGAACGCCAGGCTGACCAGAAAGATCGCGGCGCCCGGGGCTGCCGCCACCCACCACTGGTCGAGCACGTACAGGCGGCCGTTAGCTATCAGGGCGCCCCACTCCGGCATTGGCGGTTGTGCACCCAGACCCAGAAAACCCAGGCCGGCGGCGGTCAGGATGATGCCCGCCATGTCCAGCGTGACGCGCACGATGACGGAGGACACACACAGCGGCATGATGTGGCGCAACACGATGCGCCAGGGAGACGCGCCAATCAACTGCACGGCGGCGATGTAGTCGGCCTGGCGGATGGTGAGTGTTTCGGCGCGGGCGATGCGGGCATATGGCGGCCAGGAAGTGATGGCAATCGCGATGACCGCATTTTCGATGCCCGGCCCCAGGGCGGCGACAAAGGCGAGCGCCAGGATCAGGCGCGGGAAGGCCAGGAAGATGTCGGTGATGCGCATCAGCACCGCGTCGACCCAGCCACCGGCATACCCGGCCACCGTACCGACCACCAGACCGATCGGAGCCGCCAGAATGGCTACCAACACCACGACGTAAAGAGTGATGCGCGAGCCATGGATCACGCGCGACAGGATATCGCGCCCCTGGTCGTCGGTGCCGAACCAGTGTGCTGCCGACGGTGGCAGAAGCCGCGTTGTGGTCAGGTCGCCAATGTACGGAGAGTAGGGTGCCAGCACGTCGGCCAGGATTGCCACCAGGACCAGGGCCAATACGATGGCCAGACCCAACATCGCCAGTCGATTGCGCGCAAAGCCGCGCCAGGCACCGTAAGCGCGCCCCAGCGCGGCCTGGCGGCGCGACTGTGGCCCGTCCGACATCAGCCAGTCGTGCAGGCTCTCTTGGGTGACGGCGCCGGTCATCGCGACCGCGTCCTCGGGTCCAGCGTGCGGTATAGCAGGTCGGACAGCAGGTTGAGGCCGATGAAAATGGAGCCGACCACAATGGTGCCGCCCAACACTGCATTCATGTCGGCGTTTTGCAGCGAGTTGGTGATATACAGGCCCAGACCAGGCCAGGCAAAGACGGTCTCGGTCAGCACTGAGCCCTCCAGCAGGCCTGCGTAGGACAGGGCGATCACAGTGACCAGCGGCACCATCGCGTTGCGCAAGGCATGGCGCCAGATGATGCGGGTTTCGGACAGGCCTTTGGCGCGCGCCGCAATCACATATTCCTGGGCAAGTTCATTGAGCATGAAGGAACGTGTCATGCGGCTGATGTAGGCCAGCGAAAAATAGCCCAGCAGCGAAGCCGGCAGCACCAGATGCGACAACACATTGCCAAAGGCCTCCCATTCGCCCTGGCGCGCCGTGTCGAGCAACAGGAAGCCGCTGACCACTTTCACCGAATACTC
Source organism: Rhodoferax sp. (assembly GCA_026785765.1). GTDB lineage: Bacteria > Pseudomonadota > Gammaproteobacteria > Burkholderiales > Burkholderiaceae_C > CAISIP01. The sequence continues at coordinate 2,599 of JAJAZK010000579.1, forward strand.
GTAACTCACATCGATGCGTCCCGGGCCGGCGACCCAGTCCAGTTTGGCGTAAAACAACACTAGGCCCATCAGGCCGAGCCAGAAGATCGGCACGGAGTAACCGATCAGGCCCACGACCCGCACCACCTGATCGACCACACTGCCGCGGCGCACGGCCGCCCAGACACCCAGCGGGACACCAATGCCGGCCCCGATCAGGATGCCCAGCGTGGCCAGTTCGATGGTTGCCGGAAAGGTCTTGCGGATATCCTGCAGTACCGGGTTGGAGGTCAACACCGAGGTGCCGAAGTCGCCCTGCAGCACCTTGCCCAGGTAAATGTAGAACTGCTCCCACAGCGGCTTGTTGAGCCCCAGTTCCTCGCGTACTTTGGCGATCACGTGTTCTGGCGCCCGGTCACCAACGATAGCCAGCACCGGGTCGATCGGGATCACCCGGCCAATGAAGAAGGTGACCGCCAGCAGACCCAGGTAGGTCAGCAGGATGACCAGCAGGAAGTTGCCGGTGGACAGGAGCGCGCGGCGAGTGCGCAGCCCGCCGCTGGAGCCCGTCGGTGACGAGGTATTCAAACCCGCTCGCCGCCGGCTCTTACTTGGCGACCTTGAACATGTAAGTGGAGTCCGACGTCGGGCCGAGCTTCAGGTCTTTGACGTTGCTGCGGAAAGCTGCCACTTCGGTCTGCTGGTAGATCATGACGAAGGGGCTGTTCTTGCGGAAGTCGGCCTGCATTTTTTCGTAACTCTCTTTGCGCTTTTTGCCGTCGCGCTCAAGCGCGGCAGCATCGGCCTGTTTGGTCAGCTCGGGAATCTCCCAGGCGTTGCGCCAAGCCAGCGGTTTGGACTTGGGGGCGTCGGAGTTGTCCGGGTTGCGGGCAAAGGTGTCGGCATTGGTGTGCGGGTCCCAATAGTCGGCACCCCATGAACCGATGTACATGTCGTGCTGGCGTGCGCGATATTTGGTCAGGGTCTGCTTGCCGTCACCCGGGATGATCTCGATGTCGATACCGGCGCGTTTGGCGGTCTGCTGGAAGTTTTCCGTGATGCCCTGCACTGGCTGTGTGGTGCGCATATCGATCGAAACCTTGAAGCCATTCGGCAATCCGGCCTTGGCCAGCAGCTCCTTGGCCTTGTTGACGTCGAGCTTGTACGGTTTCTCGGTGCTGGCACCGAGCAGCCCGACTGGCAGGAAGTTCTGGTGCACCACGCCGATGTTCTTGATCAGGGTCTTGCCGATGGCGTCATAGTCGATGAGCCATTTCATGGCCTCGCGCACTTCCGGTTTCGCCAGATTGGCATTTTTCTGGTTCAGGCTGATATAGATCACGGTGCCCTTGGGTGTCGCCGTGGTCTTGATGTCCTTGTTCGTCGACATCGCGTCCAGGTCGGTCGGTGACAGGTTGCGCGCAATATCGATGTCGCCTTTTTCCAGCAGCAGGCGCTGGGTGGCGGCTTCCTTCACATGGCGGTAGATGACCCGCGCCAGTTTGGACTTGGCACCATAGTGGTTGTCGTTGCGTTCGAGCGCAACAATTTCATTGGCGCGCCACTCGCGCAGCTTCAAGGGGCCAGAGCCGGCGTAGTTGGTCTTGAGCCAGCCATAACCCCAGTCACCGTTTTTCTCGTTGGCCTGTACCAGTTTCCTGTCGACGATGGCGGCCACGTTGGCAGTCAGGCAGTTCAGCACGAAGGTTGGCGCGTAGGGCTTGTCGATCAGCAGAACGACGGTGAGCGGGTCGACCACGCGGATCTGGTTCTTGACATTGTCCTTGGTAAAGCCGAACTGGGTCAGGATGAATGCTGGCGTCTTGTCCAGGATCACTGCGCGTTGCAGCGAATAGGCCACGTCCTCGGCGGTGAGTGGGTTGCCGGATGCGAACTTCAGGCCCGGCTTGAGCACGAAGGTGTAGGTCTTGTCGTCGGGTGACACCGTCCACGATTTGGCGATGTCACCAATCAGTTTGGACGGATCGTTGACGTCGTAACGAATCAGGCGGTCGTAAGAGTTGCCCATGATCTCGCCGGCCGAAATTTCGAACGACTCGGCCGGGTCCATGGTGATGATGTCGTCGATGGCCCAGGCCACGACCAGAGTGTCTTTGGGGGTCGCAGCGAGCAGGTTGACCGGCAGGGCAAAGGCGGTAGCAACGACAAGCGCGGCAGCAGTTCGTACAAAAACAGGTCGCATGGGAATTTCCTCACAAATTACAGGGTGTGGCAATCTGCCATTGTGCTCCATTGCGCGCAATCTGTTAGGTATTTTCCGGCTCGCTGCTGCTCAGCGTGAAAACCGGCTTGCGCGCGCCCACCAGCAGTCCTGCGGCATTCAAGATGTTCTGTGCGCGCCAGGGCTGCAGCTCGGAACGCTGGGCATCGTCCAGCCAGCCGAGTTGCTCCATGACTTCGACACTAGCCGCATGCAAAGCCGGTTTGTTGGCGTCGATGATCTTGAGCGCAAACGCCTCGGCGCGGCTTTTGCTGCCCACCACCTGTACCCCGTCGGCGCCGATCTTGCTGACCCAGTCGCCACGGCCAGCGCGCATGAAAGCCAGATCGTTGCGGGCGGTGCCCGATACCAGGTCGGGATGGCTGGTCATCGCGTCTCCCAACAGTGCGAAGCTGGCGCCAAACTCGGAGTCCTGTGCGCCGCTGGCCAGGCGCGCATAACCGCGCGCCAGATTGGCCAGCGGCAGGTCGTAGTTGGGTGCCGAGCAACCGTCGATGCCGATACGGAAGTCGTCCACTGCCATGCCACAGGCACGCGCCACGTCGCGCCGGATGGCGACCTGCAGCGGGTGCGCCGGGTCCAGATAGGTGTCCAGCGCCAGGCCGTGTTGTACACAAAAGGCCAGGAAACCAGCGTGTTTGCCGCTGCAGTTGTTGTGCCGGGCGTCAAACACCGCGTCCGGCGGCGGGCAGGTTTCCAGCGCCGCGAAAATACCCGGCACATGGCAGCCACAACGCAGCGCGCTGGTGCTGAGTCCGGCTTTTGCCAACATGGTGGTGGCTTGCGCGACATGTTTGTCTTCGCCGTTGTGGCTGGCGCACAACATCGCGATCTGCTCGGGGCCAAAGCCGAAATGCGCCGCCCCACCGCTCTCCATGAACGGTAACGCCTGCAAGGCCTTGAGCGTGGAACGCGAAAAGGTGCGCCACTGCGGATCACCGGCGTGGGCCAGCAAGCTGCCGTAACGGTTAACGACCGCAACGGCGCCAAAGTGCAGGCATTCGGGCGTGCCGCCGCGGCTCAGTTCGATCAGTGGTACCAGGTTCATGGCTGCAT
>JAJAZK010000580.1 GCA_026785765.1 Rhodoferax sp.
GCCCAGGCGCTGCTGGACGCGGCCCATACCGCGTTGCAGGCATTGCAGGCAGAAGACGACAACGCCGTCGATGCACTGTATACGGCGCTGGGCGCCTTGCAAGCGCAAGAGCGCCACGAGCCGGGCTTCACTAGCCTGATCGAGGTACTTGCATCCAGCCTCGCCCAGCTCGAAGACACGGCACACTCCTTGCGCGCCTATCTGGGAAAAACCGAACTTGACCCGGCGCGCCTGGCCGAACTCGACGGGCGTCTGGGCCAGTGGATGGCATTGGCACGGCGTTTCAAACGCAGTCCCGCTGAATTGCCGCAACTGCTGGGCAGCTGGAAGGCCGAACTCGCGCAACTCGACGTCGCGGCGGATCTGGCGGCAATCGAAGCCGCGGAACAAGGTGCACAGGCCGCTTACCAGCACGAGGCAGGCCTTGTTTCCAGGTCGCGCACGAGAGCCGCGCCGGCGTTGGCGCGTTCCATCACCCAGGCCATGCAGGGTCTCGGGATGGAAGGTGGCCGCTTTGAGGTGGCGCTGCAAAAGACCGATCAGCCCACGTTGCACGGTCTGGAAGACGTGCTGTTTATGGTGGCGGGTCATGCCGGAAGTACGCCACGGCCGGTCGGCAAGGTCGCCTCGGGCGGAGAGTTGTCGCGCATCGCGCTGGCCATTGCGGTCACCACCAGCCAACTGGGTACCGCCCAGACCCTGCTGTTTGACGAGGTCGACGCCGGTGTCGGCGGGGCGGTGGCGCAAACGGTTGGGCGGCTGATGCAGCAACTTGGCCGCGACCGACAGGTGCTGGCGGTCACGCACCTGCCACAGGTAGCCGCCTGCGCCGACCACCACCTGGTCGTCTCCAAACGGTTGCAAGGAACAGCCACCTTGAGTTCAGTCGCCGCCGTGCAGGGAGAAGCCCGTGTCAGCGAGATAGCCCGCATGCTGGGAGGCGAACGTATCCTGGGCACGACCTTGGCCCACGCCAAAGAAATGTTGCAATCCCAATCCTGAGGCGCTGGAGCACGAACAAATGGAACTGGAGCTGATACTGATCACCGGCATGTCGGGCTCCGGCAAGTCGGTGGCGCTGCACGCGCTGGAAGACGCAGGTTATTACTGCGTCGACAACTTGCCGCCCGAGTTGCTGCTTGATTTTGTGAAACTGCAAAGGACGCGCCATTCCGTAAGGGTGGCGATTGCGATGGACGCGCGCAGCGCCACATCGCTGCCGCAGGTACCCGGCCACCTGCGTACCCTCGCAAAGCAGGGGGCTGTGATCAAGTCCCTGTTTCTGGATGCCACGACAGATACTCTGGTACGGCGTTACTCCGAGTCGCGGCGCAAACATCCCCTGTCACAGGCTGACGGGGACGAAGGCAACGCTGACCAGCGTCCGGCACTGGTGGACGCCATCAACCTGGAGCGCGAGTTGCTGGCCGACCTGCGTGAACATGCGCATGTGATCGACACCAGCCTGATCCGGCCATCCCAGCTCCAGCGGTATGTGCGCGACATTGTGGTGGTAACCGGTGGCAAACAACTGACCCTGGTCTTCGAATCGTTTGCCTTCAAGCGTGGCATCCCGGGCGACGCTGACTACGTTTTTGATGTCCGTATGTTGCCCAATCCGCATTACGAACCCGAACTGCGCGCGCTGACAGGCCGCGACGAAGCAGTGATCGCCTATTTCCGGCAGCAGCCGGAAGTCGAAAAAATGCTGCACCACATTGCCGGGTTTCTGGATACCTGGCTCGCCGCGCTGGCCAATGACCACCGCAGTTATGTCACGGTCGCCATTGGTTGCACCGGTGGTCAGCACCGCTCGGTTTACCTGGTGGAAGAACTCGCCAGACTGTTCACAGACCGCTGGACTACCCTGAGTCGGCACCGCGAAATCGACGCCACACCGGGACGTTATCCGACCACTTCGTTCGGATGGCTTCAAGCCTGAAGCAAAAGCGTCCGCACAGGCGCCGGCAAACCCACGTTTGGCCATTCGGTCCGGTTTAGCCAGCGGCCATCGGCCGTGACCTGCGATCCGGACGGTAACCGCAACTGGACCGGGTGCAAATACAAATCCTTGTGGGTGAGAACGTGTTGGATTGGTTCGAGTTCATGCATGCTGCGGCGCGCCCGCGCCGGTATCGTCGCCAGCAGGGCGTCGCGCGATTCAAACCAGGGCAGGCAATACAAGCCACCCCATACCCCGGTTGACGGACGCCGCTGCAGCCAGACACGACCAGTCGCATCCATGGCCCACAATAACCAGACCAACTCGGCACTGCGTTTAAGCCTGCGGGTCTTGACGGGAAACAACTCAGGCGTACCCAGCGCCCTCGCCTGGCAACTGGCAGCTACGGGGCACACCTGGCACGCGGGTTGGCGCGGCAGGCACAGCGTGGCACCCAAGTCCATCATGCCCTGCGTGTAGCGCGGCATGTCGCGCGCAGCGTTACGCTGCGGCAACAAGTCGGTTGCGTGATGCCACAGCTCCTGCAGGTTTGCCGCGACGGACAGATCGCTATCAAACGCCTTTAGCCGTGCCACGACCCGCCGGGCGTTGGCATCCAGAATCGCCACACGTTCGCCAAAGCACAGTGCCGCAATTGCTGCGGCGGTAGAACGCCCGATACCAGGCAGCTGTTCCAGCGCGGCCGCAGTTTGCGGAAAAACCCCGGCATGGGCGCGCATGATGGTGGTCGCACATCGATGCAGGTTGTGCGCGCGGCTGTAATACCCCAGCCCGCTCCACAGCCCCAGCACCTCGTCCTGCGAGGCTGCGGCGAGGCTGGCCACAGTAGGCAAACGCTCGACAAAACGCAGGAAATACGCCGCTGCCGTGACCACCTGGGTCTGCTGCAGCATGACTTCTGACAGCCACACGCGGTACGGGTCGCGCGTGTTCTGCCAGGGCAGACTGTTGCGGCCGTGGACACGCTGCCAGCGCACCACCCGGCTAGCCACTGAAAGGGCCGCCACCGGCTATTCGTCAGGAATGCGCGCCGACCACTGACTCGGTCGCGTTGCGGCGCGCGTCCCGAACGCGCACCAGGTAGTTTGTCAACTCACCCAGCTTGCTTTCGAGCTCGTTCAACGTCGCTTCCTGTGAATCGATTTCCGCGATGCGGTCGTTCAGGCCACCTGTGGCCTGCTGTATGCGGTCAATCGCCTCAATGCGCCGGCCAAAGGTACGCCGGCGCTCCCGCAACTGCGCATCGAGTTGGGCCGCCGCCGTCTTGCTCCACAACTCCACGTCACCCAATGCCGCCTCATTGATGGTGCGCAGCCGAGTCGCCAATGCGCGAACCAAACGGTCCGCGAATTCGGCACGCGCCAGCCGGAACGCGTTAGTCACGCCCAGATACTGCAAATGGCCGCGTTCCACCGCATTGAGGTCCTGCACATACGACGCCAATTGCGGCTCGGTCGGCGCCTGCAGCGAAAACCCATGCTCTCCATTGAGCTGGCGGAACGTTGCCGCGAGCATGGACTGGATCTCGGTACACAGTGCCTGCACCTTATGAAAAATTCCGCGCAAGCGGTCGAAGGTTTCGCCATAAGCCTTCTTGACCCCAAGCTTGAGCCCTTTCTGGTGCAAGGCGGCGTTCAACTCGCCCATTTCGGCCTTGAGCGCAGTGGCATTCAGACTGTCAAACACCTCGCGCAATAGCTTCAGGTGCACCGAGCGCACCGCGTGAATCTTGGAGCCACTCAAGTCGAACTCGGCCTGCTCCTGGGTGATGCGGGCGCGCATATGCTTGATGACGGTTGCGTTCTTGCCTTGCAGCCCCTTGAGCTCCATCATCTGCTCCGCCAAGTCACGCCGACGGATGTTGCTCACGCGCCCGGTCTCCAGCCGCAGGCTGGATATACCGGCAGCAACTGCGGTAGCCAGGATCTTCTGGCGCTGGCCCATGATGCCGAGGGCCAAAGCCTCCTCCAGCTTGGGCAGACAGCTAGCTGCGAGCAGAACGGGGTCGGAGTTGACCTTTGCGACCAGGCCCTTTTGGGCGGACACCGGGATCACCTGCTTTGGCGGTATGCCCAGAATCTCGGCGGTGGACGCACACTGGCGGTCGATCTGGGACTGGATCTTTTCGGGCGAGCTCAGGGCATCCCACAACGTGTCGATCTTGTTGAGCACCACCAGGCGCAAGTCGGTGCCATGCGAATCGACAATCAAATGCTCGCGCCAGATGTCGAGGTCGGACTTGGTCACACCGGTATCGGCGCCAAGAATGAACACCACCGCCTGGGCTTGCGGCAGCAGACTGACCGTCAACTCGGGTTCTGCACCAATTGCATTGAGGCCGGGAGTATCCAGAATCACCAGGCCTTGTTTGAGCAGGGGATGGGCAATGTTGATCAAGGCGTGGCGCCAGCGAGGGACTTCGACCAGCCCCTTGGCGTCCACCCGTGGATGGTCCTCAGAGTCCCACAGGCCAAGAGCCTCCGCGTCAGCCTTGGTCACCATGCGCGTTTCGGCCACCATCTCCAGCGCCGCCGCAAGTTGTTGCGGGTTATTGACGTCCAGGTCGACACGCGTCCATTTTTCCGGGACCATGCGCCATTCCATCAATGCCTGCGGCTGCAGCCGGGATTCAATCGGCAGCAGGCGCAAACACGGTGGTACATCCGCGTCGTAGCCCATCTCGGTAGGGCACATGGTGGTACGACCGGCGCTTGCGGGCATGATCCTGCGGCCATACCCGGCAAAGAAGATCGCGTTGATCAGTTCAGATTTGCCACGCGAAAACTCGCCAACAAAAGCCACCATCACCTTGTCCGTGCGCACCTGGAATTCGAGCCGTTGCAGTCGTTCCTCGACGCCGGCGTCGAGCAGCTCATGGTCTTTCATCCATTCGCCCAACAACTTCAGGCGCAGGCCGAACTCCCGGCGCCACGCGCCATGCTGGTCAAATTGCTCGTTGAATGAAGTGCTCACGATTTCCCCATGATTTTTCAATATAGCATTTGACGGCGCAATTGCGGTCAATTACGCTGGCATTTCGCACAGAAAAAGCTCGAGCGTTGGCCCTGGCGGATGGATTTGATGTTTGTGCCACACACTTTGCACGGCATTCCGGAGCGGCCATAGACGTTCGCCTCCAGCTGGAAGTACCCGCTGTCGCCGTTCGCGTTGGAGAAGTCGCGCAAGGTACTGCCGCCCTTCTCGACGGCACGCGACAACACCGCGCGTACGGTGTGCCAAAGACTGGCAATACGCGGGCGGCTTAATCGGGAGGCACGTGCGGTGGGCCGGATGCCGGCCAGGAACAGTGCCTCACAGGCATAGATGTTGCCGACACCGACCACCACCTCACCACCCAACAGAACCTGCTTGATGGCCGACTTGCGCGACTTCAGGCTGGCCTGGAAAAGCGCAAGATCGAAGTCAGCGGATAGGGGCTCCATACCGAGTTTTCCCAACAACTTCTGCGCCCGTGGGTCGTCCTGCGAGGTGGCAAAAACGACTGCACCAAACCGTCGCGGGTCGTGCAGGCGCAAGCGCCCATAAGTGGTCAGCAAGTCGAAATGGTCGTGTTTGCCTGGTGCGCGGTCGTCCCTGGAAAACGTCAGGCTGCCCGACATTCCCAGGTGAATCAGCAATACGCCGCAGTCCAGGTCGAGCAGCAGATACTTGCCACGGCGCCGAACTGCCCGCACCAGGCTGCCCGTCAGATCGGACGGGGCACAGCCCAGCGGCCAACGCAATGGCTTGCCCATCACAACCGATATCACCAATGCTCCGGCGATTCGGTCGCCAAAACTCAGGCGGGTGACTTCGACTTCAGGCAGTTCAGGCATGGCTTTAGACCGGACCAGCAGCGGGCAGGCCAAGCTTGGATTATTATGGTTTCATGAATAGATTACTCTACGCTACAGCTTGCGCCCTTATTGTGCTGCTGTCCGGAGCGACAGTCGCTCAGGCGCAGACTGCGCCCGCACCAGAACCAGCGCAAGGCAACTCGGCCTTGAACGCGGAACTGTTCTACCAGCTGCTGCTCGGTGAAGTGAATGCCCAGGGCGGCGAGCAGGGGGTCGGCTACCAGCTAATCCTGGACGCGGCACGCAAGACCGGTGATGCGCGGCTGTTCCGGCGCGCCACCGAAATCGCGCTTCAGGGGCGGTCCGGCGAATCGGCATTACAAGCGGCGCGTGCCTGGCGCCAAGCGCTTCCCGCCTCGCGGGAAGCAAATCGCTACGTGTTACAGATCCTGATCGGACTGAATCGACTGGCTGAGGTCGCAGAGCCGCTCAAGCGCGAACTGTCTCCATCAACCGGCGCCGAACTGCTGCAAGCCATTGGCAATTTGCCCCGTCTGTTCGCGCGCGCCAGCGACAAAAAACAGGCCATGGGCGTGGTGGAACAGGCC
>JAJAZK010000581.1 GCA_026785765.1 Rhodoferax sp.
AACGACTTCTGCGTTGCCGCGAGGCAGACGAGCCCGCTCTGGCAGTCCGTGTCACCGTTCTCGGCCTGGCAGCGTTCGCCCTCGGCCTGGTTCGAGCAGGCGGCCAGCGTGACGATGCCGCCCACGAGCGACGCCATCATCGCGCGCTTCCAGGGCGATATGGCCGAAGGCGACGGGTCCCTCACCAACGACCCATACACGGGCGGCGGCACCCACCTGCCGGATATCTACGTCTTCAAGCCGATCTTCTACGAAGGCGTGCTGCTGGGTTTTTCCGCCGCCATCGGCCACCAGACCGACATCGGCGGGCGAGTCGCTGGTGGCAACGCGTGCGACAACACCGAGATCTACCAGGAGGGGCTGCGGCTGCCGCCGGTACGGCTGTTCAGCCAGGGCGTCCTCAACCCGGACCTGATGGCAATCCTGTGCCTGAACGTACGGCTGCCCGAGAAGGTGCGAGGCGACGTGATGGCCACCGTCGCGGCCTGCACGCGTGGGGAAAGGGCAGTGCAAGGCCTGGCCAGGCGTTACGGCGTCGACATCTTGTGCGCGGAGATGGAACACCTGCTCGACTACACGGAGAAGATGACCCGCGCCGAGTTGGCCGCGTTGCCGGATGGCGACTGGACCTTCGAGGACTTTCTGGACGACGACGGTTTCAGCGAGGACGCGATCCGCATCCGCTGCCGCATTACCAAACAGGGCGACCAGATGGGGGTGGATTTCGCCGGCAGCTCACCGCAGGTGAAGGGCTCGATCAACCTGCCGTTCTCGATGACGCAGTCGTGCACCTGGGCCTGTGTGCGCTGCATCATGGACCCGAGCCTGCCGACTAACAGCGGCTTCATGCGCGTGCTGAAGGTCACTGCGGAACCAGGCACCATCGTCTTCCCCACCACGCCGGCGCCGGTGGCGGCACGCGGTCTCACCGCCATGCGGGCCACCGAAGCGATCTGGGGCGCACTGGCGCTGATGCTGCCGGACAAAGTATTCGCCTGCGGTGCGCAGGGCGACTTCGGCGTCACCATCGCCGGTTACGACCAGCAGCGGGACCCGTTCGTGCTGCTCGAATTCCTGTTCGGCACCTGGGGCGGCCGCCCCAACAAGGACACCAACGACGGCCTGTCCTCGCTGGCAGTCAACTATTCCAATTCGCCGATCGAAGTCGTCGAAGGTGAGCAGCCGGTACGTATCGAGCGCTACGGCTTCCGCGCAGACTCGGGGGGCGCCGGCAAACACCGTGGGGGCGTGGGCATGGTGCGCACGTACCGGCTGACCGGCGTGCCCGACGCCGTGCTGCAGGTGCGCAGTGACCGCCAGAAGTTCCAGCCCTACGGCCTGCAGGGCGGGAACAACGGTGCATTTGCCGCCAATTATTTGACCAGCGCATCGGGCGAACGCGAGAAGCTGCCTGGAAAGTTCATGCGCACCTTCCAGCGCGGCGAGCTGTACGAGGCCATCCTGGCTGGCGGTGGCGGCTGGGGTGACCCGCTGGAGCGCGATCCCCAACTGGTTCTGGAAGATGTGGTCGACGGCAAGGTGACAGCCGATGCTGCCTTGTCCGACTATGGCGTGGTGCTGAACAGCGGCGCCTCTGCTGTGGAGCTGCAGGCCACCCGCAGGAACCGCGAGCACATTCGCAACAACCGCGCCGACGGCAAGCTCGGGAAAGCGCCTGCGTGATGGCTGTGCGCGACTTCCCCGAAACTCCTGTCCTGGTTCTGGACCTGGAGATCTTTGAGCGCAATGTCGCGCACATGGCGCACACCATCATTGCCCTCGGAGGCAAGCGTTGGCGTCCCCATGTCAAGGCTATTCGCGCGCCAGCGTTGGCCTTGCGCCTGATTGCCGCCGGCGCCAGCGGCGTCACCTGCGCCACCGTCACCGAAGCCGAAACCATGGTGGCTGTGGGCATTCCGGAGGTGCTGATAGCCAGCCCGGTGGTGGCGCCGGGCCAGCTGCAGCGGCTGGCCGCATTGAACCGCCAGGCGCGGGTGATCGTCTCGGTCGATGCAGCGGAACATCTCGCCCTGCTGGCTGCGGCGGCAACTGCCGTGGGCACGCGCATTCCTGTGGTCGTCGAGGTGGATGTAGGCCTGAAACGCTCCGGCGTGCCCCCCGGCGATGCCGCCGTCACGCTGGCCCGCGCGGTACGCGCCAATCCGGCGCTGACGTTCTGTGGCCTGATGGCCTGGGAAGGCCAGACTACCCGGATTGCCGATCCAACGGCCAAACAGGAGGCCATCCGCATCGCAGTCGGCCTGCTCACCGACTCCGCCCACCGGTGCCGGGACGCTGCCTTGCCGGTAGAGATCGTCAGCTGCGGCGGTACGGGCACCTACACCGTCACCAGCACCTTGCCCGGCGTCACCGAGTTGCAGGCCGGTGGTGGCGTTTTCGGCGACCTGCGCTACCGCACCGAATTCCATATGCCGCTCGAGCAGGCGCTGGTCTTGCGCGCAACCGTGCTGAGCCGCCCGGCACCCCGGCGCGTGGTGTGCAACGCGGGCTGGCGCTACCTCGGCGTGTACCCCACTTTGTCCCGGGCCACGAACTTGCCCGGCGTGGTGCACACGGCGCCCGCTGCCGAACATCTGACGTTGGACTGCGACCGGGATGTCGTGGGTTTGGCGGTCGGTGACCGCATCGATCTGGCCGTGGGATATGCCGATTCGACGGTTTTTCTGCACCGGGAAATATTAGCGGTGCGCCACGGCGTGGTCGAGCAAGTGTTGCAGGTACCGGCGAGCGTGTAAACAAGGAGAACGGGGCGACAGGGGGCATCGGGAGCGGTAGGCAAGAAGGCGGGTAGGGGCGATTTTTTAGTCTTTCATTCATTCATTCATTGATCAACTGGAGATTAGTCATGTCAGACAACATTGGTAACAACAAGCGGAATTTTCTGAAAGGCGCGGCCGTGCTGGGTGGCGTGGCATCGGCGCTCGGCGCGGCGGTCTCGTCACGCTCGGCGTTCGCGCAAACGCTGGAAAGCGGCATCAACAAGGACTCCACGCTGGGCAAGATCCTGTCCTCTGGCACCTTGCGCGTGGGCTACGCGCAGACCGGCCCGTTCTTTTACAAGAATGCCAAGACCGGCGACCTGGGCGGCATCTACTTCGATCTGGCAACGCAGCTGGCGAAAGACATGAGCGTGAAGCTCGAGTTCAAGGAGGTCACTTTCCAGAACGCGACCATAGCGCTGCGCCGTAACGACTACGACGTGTTCGGCTCCGCGCTGACCTACACCATCCCGCGCGCGATGGCGGTGGACTACATCGGCCCCCTGTACGAAGTGGGCAGTCTGCTGATGGTGCACAAGGACAACGCCGGCAAGTTCAAGACTCTGGCCGACTTCAACAAGCCCAGCGTCACCTTCTCGGTGGTTTCCGGCGGTAGCGAGGAGCCACGCATCCCCATCCTGTTCCCGAACGCCAAGCTCATTACCACCACCGGCCAGGCCGTCCTGGGCGCAGAGCCGGTGCGCGCCAAGAAGGCCGACGTCTGGATGAGCAGTCAGGTAGCCGTCCAGCTGATGGCCAAGCGCACCAACTGGGCTGCGGCATTCGACCCACAGAACGCCATCGACAGGCGCCCCAGCAGCTGGGCGGTGCGTTATGGTGATCTGGAATGGAAGAACTTCCTGGATTTCTGGGCTCATTTCGTGCGGGTGAACGGACAGACTGACAGCCTGATGAAACACCACGTCGACGTTCTGAGCACCACTACTTGAAAAGGAATTGATGTCCTGATGGCAGAAATACCCACGATCCGGGTCACCGATCTGCACAAGGCCTTCGGCACGCTTGAGGTGCTGAGGGGCATCTCCTTCGATGTGCAGCGCGGCAGCGTTGTCAGCATGGTCGGCGCGAGCGGCTCCGGCAAGAGCACACTGCTGCGTTGCGTGAACCATTTGGAGACTGCGACAGCAGGCGACGTGCTCATCGACGGCGTCTCGCTGTGTTTCCAGGAGGGCAAGTCTGCACCGCGCAAACCCAGATCGTTGGCGCAGATCAACCACATGCGCCGCGACCTGGGCATGGTGTTCCAGCAGTTCAACCTGTGGCCGCACACGACGGTGCTGGAGAACGTGGTCGAGGCGCCGCGCCATGTGCGCGGCATGGCGCGCGCACACGCGCGCGACATTGCGCGCAGCTGTCTGGAGCGGGTGCACCTGTCCGACAAGGCCGACGTGTACTCGGCCCGCTTGTCGGGAGGCCAGCAGCAGCGTGTAGCCATCGCCCGTGCCCTGGCCATGCAGCCCAAAGTGATGCTGTTCGACGAAGCAACCTCGTCGCTGGACCCCGAACTTACCGACGAGGTGCTGGCCGTGATGCGCGACCTGGCGCGCGACGGCACGACCATGATCGTGGTCACGCACGAGATGGCTTTTGCGCGTGAGGTATCGGACCACGTCATGTTCCTGCACAACGGCCTGATCGAGGAGCAGGGCCCGCCCTCGGACGTGTTCGAGCGTCCGCAAACAGAGCGCCTGCGGCAGTTCCTCAACAAAGCGCAGCGGTCGCGCTGACGCTGGATCGACCATGTCAGAGTCGCTGCGCGAAACCCTGGACCTGGCCCTGTTATGGGAATACCGGGTGGTGCTACTCAAGGGCTTGTATATGACGCTCGGGGTGTTCGCCTGCGCGGCAGTGCTGGCTGTGGCCGCTGGACTGGTGGCGGCGTTGTGGCGCGTGAGTCGGTTCCGGGTTGTGCGCTGGGTAGGCACGGTACACGTGGAAATTGCCCGCAACTCGCCCGACTACATCATGGTGGTCTGGGTCCATTTTGTACTGCCGCTGCTGCTGGGTGCCATCATCCGCACGCGCCTGGAGTTTGATCCCTTCGTATCGGCGGTGATCGCGCTGTCGTTTGTTTACAGCGGCTACTTTGCCGAGACCTTCCGGGCCGGTATAGAGGCTGTGCCGCGTGGCCAGATCGAGGCCGGTCGGGGCTTGGGAATGTCCGAGCGCAAGATCATGTGGCGCGTAATCCTGCCGCAGGTGGTGCGGCGCATGTTGCCAGAATCCGTGAACCAGTTCATCTCGCTTTTCAAGGCCACCAGCATTGTGTCGCTGATCGCCGTGCCCGACCTGATGTACCAAGTGGGCATGATCTCGGCGCAGGTGATGCGGCCAATGCCGTTGTACACCGGCGCAGCGCTGGTCTACTTCGCGGTCGTGCTGCTGTGCTCCAACCTGCTGGGTCTGCTGTCCAACCGGTGGCGCAACAAGGTGTTTGCATGACCAGGCGCCCTTGCGCCGCTGACGGAGCACGCTGCGATGGGTAACTGGGAACGGCTGGTCTGGAACCAGCGCGAAGCTTTTCTGGCCGGTTTCCAGGTCACCCTGCAAGTCTGCGCCGTGGCTTTTGCAGGCGCCATCCTGGGTGGCCTGCTGCTGTGCCTTACGCGCGTCTATGTGCGGCCACTGCGGCCAGTGGCGGTGGTGCTGATCGAGTTCTTCCGCGCCACGCCGATCCTGGTGCAGTTGCTGTGGGTCAACTATGTCTGGCCCGAGTTGTTCGGCTGGCCCAACACCTTCTTTGGCGCGGCCTGCGTGGCGCTGGCCGTGCAATCCAGCGGGTATCTGGCGGAGACCTTCCGCGGCGCCATCGAGGCCGTGCCCAAAGGCCATCTCGAAGCCGCAAGCTCTCTGGGCATGCCACCGTGGCGCGTGTTCCTGCGCATCATTATTCCCCAGGTGTTGCTGGATGCGGCACCTTCCATCGGCAACCAGTTCACGGTGATCGTCAAGTCCTCCGCATTGGTGTCGGTGATCGCGGTGCCGGATCTGATGTTCCAGTCGCAGAAGCTGGTCAACAAATGGTACGAGCCGATCGAGATTCTGACCGCTACGGCGGCGGTGTATATCGTGTTCATCTTTCTGGTGTCGGTGACACTGGCCTGGCTGGCCAGGGCGACGCGGCGACGTTACGGCCTGGGCGCGCGCTAAGTACGCTGCTGAGTAGCAGCTGGCTCGCCGCATGGCCAGCTCGACCGCCAAGGTTGCCGCAACACATTGCGCGCGGCGCTGTGGAAAATCTGGTGGAACTTGAACTCGCACAAGAGCACCGTATGCTGAAGGAAATGGCCCAGGAGCGAAGATCTCGGTAGAGCGGCAGTCGCTCCCGATAGACATGCTTTGCAAAACCTGGCGCAAGCAAAGAATCCTCAACCACATCCACCCGGAAGGGGAGTTCGCCTTGATCGAACGCATCTCGCAAGGGGCCGCTTTCCCCAAGTCATATGCGGGATGCCAGCCACCGGGATGTCCCTGAAGCCACGAGGATCCGGTCAAAGCCAGCGTGGCCGAAACGGTGCGGCGGTATTGCGCCATTCCGGGATCTCCAGGCCCGACGCCAGTGTTCGCACCCCTCCCCGCAAGTGTCACAGACGCAAGCCCGTTCCCCGATGGAAAACCTGTACGTCTTTAGGGACCGCCGAGATCAGGATCGTCTGGCCGGGCTTGACCCCGGTCCGGCCGCGCACCATGATCAGGAACGATTGCCCCACGCACTTGCCCCTGATCTGCGTTTCCGAACCGGCCGGTTTCGATATCGTACAACTCCCGCGCAGGCTGAACTGGTGGCCAAACGGCTGTCATACTGCAGACAACTCGCGTTTGTACTGGTTTATGTCCGCCTCCATTTCAATTGACAACGGCCGCTCCGGCGACGACGGCGGGCTGCGCATCGGCGCGTCACTGGGACGTTTTGAACTGCGAAAAAGGCTGGGGCAGGGTGCACAGTCAACCGTCTGGCTGGCCTTCGATCCCCGTATGGAACGTGAAGTAGCCATCAAGGTATTGCGCGTGACCAAAGGCTCGGACGACAAAGCCGTAGCCCAGTGGCTCACAGAAGCCCGCAGCGTCGGACGCGTGAGTCACCCCAACATTGTTCCTGTGTACGAGGCGGATACTCAGGACGATAAGCTCTATCTGGTGTTTGAGTACGTGCCAGGCTCCACACTGGCCGAGTTGATCAAGAGGCGTGGCGCATTGCCGCCGACAGAGGCCGTTGCGCTGATGATGGACGTGCTGGATGCCATTGCAGTCGCCCACAACGCTGGTGTCGTGCACCGGGACATCAAGCCGTCCAACATCCTGATTGATGCGTCGGGACGGGCGCGTGTGATGGACTTTGGCATTGCAGCTCGCATGGCCGCCAGCGCGGTGGCAAAAGGCGTCGAGTTGGGCGGCGGCACCGTGGGTTACCTCTCGCCGGAGTCGGCCAATGGTGAGCCGCCTTCACCCGGCATGGATATCTTTTCCTGTGGTGTGTTGATTGCCGAGTTGCTTACCGGTAAGCCCTTGATCAACGAGGCAGACCCGTATCGGGCCCTCTACCGCACGGTCCACGAACAACTGGTGCTGCCGACGGACGCAGGCGCCGATGTCGACGACAGGTTGCGGGCCATCGTGTCGCGGGCGCTGGCGCTGGACCCGAAACAACGATTCAGCAGTGCGCGTACGTTTCAGCTGGCGTTGGAGGCTTATGCCAAACCAGCGCAAAGTTTTCAAGGTGACGAACGTGGCCCGTCGGGCAGCAGCACCTTGGAATTTCTGTTGCGTCGCATGCGGCACAAGAGTGATTTCCCTGCCTTGTCAGATTCGATCGTCCGTATCCAGGGCATGGCGAGCTCCGATAAGGAAAGCGTCGGTAGCGTCACAAACGAGATTCTGAAAGATGTGGCACTGACCAACAAACTCCTGCGCATGGTGAATAGCGCAAAGTACGCGCGAGGTGGCGACATCAACACGGTGTCGCGCGCGGTCGCTCTGGTGGGCTTCAACGGGATCCGCAACATGGCGCTCAGCCTGGTGTTGCTGGATCACATGCAGGACAAGACCCACGCAGCGCAATTAAAGGAAGAATTTCTGCGCTCGCTGATGGCTGGCACCATCGCGAGAGAGCTTTGTCCCTTGGCGCGCGACGGCGAGGAGGCATTTATCGGGTCCATGTTTCAGAATCTTGGACGGTTACTGACGCAGTTTTATTTTCCGGAGGAAGCGACCCAGATTCGCAGTATGGTTCGCTCCGAGCGTGAGCCCGACACAGAAGCGGGCGCGTCGCAACGCGTGTTGGGCTTGAGCTTCGAGGACCTGGGTATCGGCATCTCCAAAGCCTGGGGTTTGCCGGATGGCATACAGCGTTGCATGCGCAAGCCCGCGGGCGTTCCCCCCGCGATTACAGTCCACGATTCGGCTGAGCGAACCCGTTGGGTGGCTTTGGTCTCCAACGAAATCGCCGATGTATTGCTGCACACCGACCCCAAAGACGTCGACCCCCGCATTGCGGCAGTGACCGCCAGGTATGCCAGGGCAATTGGCTCCACTGGCAAGGAGATGCATGCTGCGACCGTCAAGGCCCGGCAGAAAATGGCGGAACTGGCTGTGGCCATGGATATCCGGGTCGCACCCCACGCCCAGGCCACTCGGCTTGTTCAGCCACCGGCAGATCCGCAAGCCGCCCTGACACCGGTCCAATCTGAGTCGGATGCGACGCTGGGCAAATTGGAGCTTCACGCCACACAAGACGCCATACCTGAAAAGAGCGGTCTGGTTCCAGCCGACCATAAAGGCGTCGCCGAGACGCTTGCCGCAGGCATTCAGGACATCACCAACGTCATGGTCGAGGATTTCAGGCTCACCGATGTGCTGCGCATGATTCTGGAAACCATGTTTCGCGCATTGAATTTCAAGCACATTATTTTCTGCATGCGCGACGCCAGGACTGAAACCGTAGTGGCGCGCTTCGGCTTGGGCGAGGGTGTCGAGAAGTTGGTTCCGCTGTTCAAGACCCATCTCAAAGCGGCGACGCCCGACCTGTTTGCCATGGTCAGCCTCAAAGGTGTGGATTCGCTGATCACCGATGCGACAGACAGTCGCATCAAACAGCGTTTGCCGCAGTGGTACCTTCAGAGCATTAACGCGCCGACGTTCCTTTTGCTGCCATTGCAGATCAAGAACACGCCATTTGGTTTGATTTACGCAGACAAAGCACAGCCTGGCGCACTGGAACTGGACGGAAAAGAACTGGCCTTGCTGCGCACCTTGCGCAACCAGGCCATCATGGCGTTCAAACAGTCAACGTGACCAAGAGGCCGTCTCAGTGGACTCTTGGCTAGAGACTCCCAGCGCAGCCCCGGGCGTTCAGGGGCGCAGCGCTGCCCAGTGAACAGAGCCACGCCATTGCGGCGGCAGGTCGTCGTGCATGGAAATGTCGACCCGAAAGGGCAGATCGCTTTCACTAAAGGCATTGCGTAACGCAAACATGTCGTGCGGCTCCAGCGGGGGACCTACGAGGGCGATGTCCAGGTCGGCATGCGCCTTGAGCTTTGCTGCCGCTGCACCTGCGCGCACGCGCGAGCCGAAAGCCAGTGCCTGGTGTCGTGGTACGAGGCTGGCAAGCACTTGCGTGACGGTGCGCAGCTCGTCTTCAGTCAACACAATATCCAATGCGGTCATGGCGCAAGCTTCACAATCAACGCCTGCGCTTCACGCAAAAAGGCAGGGATGCCCGCGAACACCAGCGCGGCTTTGGCGGGGTCGTATGCGTGTGACGTGGCGTTACGCAGCTCTCTGAATCCAAACCATGGTACCGGGCTGCCTATCAGGCCGCGTTCCATGGCAACACGCAGCATGTCTTTGTAGCCCAAGGCGTCGATGGCACCGGGGATGTCCGCAATGTCCTGCAATTTGCGACGCAGCGACTTGACGCACAACTCGTACGTGTATTCAAACCGCTGGATGCAGCCGTCCCGCGCCAGGAGGTCGCCGGGACGCCCCGCTGTCTCCACCATGGCGCTGACAAGCGTCTCGATGGCTTTGGCGAGCGGTGTGAAGTCAAGCATGGGGCAATTTTGCCACCACGCGCCCGCTGCAGCAATCAGCGTAGCTCAGCGCGGCCTTGCGCCGGTCCATCCGCACCAACGGTACCAAGCCTGCCGTAAAACGTCATCCGCGCCGACTCGGAGAGCGCAACTCCTGGCTCGGTGTTGTAGGCCAGCACCGCCAGCATCCGGGTGGTATTGCCCTGGACTGGCGTGACGCGGTGCATTGAATTGCGCCCCCGGAACAACACCAGCGTGCCGGCATTCATCGTGAGTGTCTGAACTGGGACGGTACCGTCGAGGATGTTGGCGCTGAGCGGGTAATTGGCCTCGCCCTTGTCCGCATCACGCACACCCTTGACGTATTCGAACACGCCGCCGCGCTCTGCCGACTGGACCATCAGCGTGACGGCGAACGACGAGTTGTCGTAGTGCCACCCCAGTTGCTGGCCCTCGCTCGCAAAATGCAGGTTCACCGACGACAGAGAGTCTGCATAGGGGAACAGCGCGCGCACATCGAGTACGGTGCACAGGAAGTCGCGAAACGCTGGAGCGTCGTACAGCCGGTGCAACGCCGAGCCCTGCGGAACCTGGTCCGTGGTGATGCAGCCCTTGGACGACGCCACTTCCCGGTTGCGCGGATGCCCGGCAGGGAACTGCGGATCGAACGGCTTGAGGTAGATGTTGTGACGGCTGGCGGTGTAGAACGCCAGGTGCTGGTGTTGCTCACCATCACGGCGAATCGAAGCGACCGCCTCTTGGGTCAGGAATTGCGGCAGCACCAACACACCCTGTTCGTCCAGTATGCGTTTGCTGCGCGCACGAAACTGCGCATCGCCAAGCGGGCACCGCGCTGCGTCGATAAAGCCATTGGGCAGATTTTCCATGCCGAACTCCCGGTAACAGTGACGAAGCCTTACAGAGTCAGGATCGTGCACCCAGTGGTCTTGCGCGCCTCCAGATCGCGATGTGCCTGCTGCACCTGCTCCAGCGGATAGCGCTGGTCGATACGAATCTTGACCTTGCCGCTGACCACGATCTCGAACAGGTCGTCGGCCATCTGCTGGGTGGCTTCGCGCGTTGCGATATGTGTGAACAAGGTCTGGCGTGTAACGTAGATCGAACCCTTGGCGCCCAGAATGCCCGGCGCAAATGGCGGCACTGCGCCTGACGCATTACCAAAGCTGGCCATCAGGCCGAACGGGCGCAGGCAATTGAGCGACTTGTCCCAGGTGTCCTTGCCGACCGAGTCATAGACTACCTTGACGCCTTTGCCACCCGTGATCTCCTTGACACGTGCCTCGAAGTCCCCGGTGTTGTAGTTGATGGCATGCGCCGCGCCGTGTTCAAGCGCCAGACGGCATTTGGCGTCGCTGCCCGCAGTGCCGATTAGCTGATACCCCAGCGCCTTGGCCCATTGGCAGGCGATCAGCCCGACGCCACCGGCAGCGGCATGAAACAACACAAAATCGCCAGCCTGCAAGCCACCCATTGGCAAGGTGCGCTTGAGCAGATACTGCGCCGTCAGGCCCTTGAGCATCATGGCTGCGCCGGTCTCGAAGCTGATTGCATCGGGCAACTTGCAAACGCACTTCGCGGGCATCACACGCTCCTCGCAATAACTTCCCGGCGGCTGGCTGGCGTAGGCAGCACGGTCGCCGACCTTCAGGTGTGTCACACCCTCGCCCACCGCCTCGACCACGCCCGAAGCTTCCATGCCCAGTTGCAAGGGCATCGGCAAGGGGTACAGGCCGTCACGTTGGTACACGTCGATGAAGTTCAGTCCCACCGACTTGTGGCGGATGCGGATTTCACCCGGGCCGGGTTCGCCGACCGC
Source organism: Rhodoferax sp. (assembly GCA_026785765.1). Classification (GTDB taxonomy): domain Bacteria; phylum Pseudomonadota; class Gammaproteobacteria; order Burkholderiales; family Burkholderiaceae_C; genus CAISIP01. The sequence continues at coordinate 11,667 of JAJAZK010000581.1, forward strand.
GACATCGACCAGTTGCAGGACCTCAGGTCCGCCGTTTTTTTCGATACGTATGGCTTTGCTCATGAAGGGTTCCTTTTTGTAGATCGTCGTCTGTGGCTGCGCACGCAGCCTGCCCGCAAGGCGGCAGACAGTCTGGTTTCAGGTGCTGGTTGTTGGTACCGGTGGCGCGCCGCCGAGGAACGCATTGCCATTTGCGTAGTCACACGGCTCTTCCTGCATCTGCAGGTGCAAGGCCGTACCGTGATACGGATGGGCGCGCGCCACGTCCTCGTCGAAATCGATGCCCAGTCCCGGCTTGGTCGGCGCCTGGATAAAGCCGCGCTCCACCCGGATCGACTTCTTGATCAGCTTCAAATGAAAGTCGCCACCATTGAGAATGGACTCGACCAGCAGCAGGTTCGGGATATTGGCGGCGAGCTGGATGTTGGCGGCCCACTCCACCGGCCCGGCGTAGAGGTGCGGCGCCACCTGGGCATTAAAGACTTCCGCGATGGCCGCGATCTTCTTCGTCTCCAGGATGCCGCCCGAGCGGCCTAGTGCTGGCTGCAGGATGCGAACGCCGCCCGCGCGCAGCAGCATGCCGAATTCGGTCTTGGTCGTCATGCGTTCGCCGGTGGCCAGCGGGATGCGCACATGCTGCGCGACGTTGGCGAACTCCAGCAGGTTGTCGGGTGGGATCGGCTCCTCGTACCAAAGCGGGCTGAACGGCTCCAGCGCCTGCACGAGCCGGATTGCGCCGTCGGTGGTGAACTGCCCGTGGGTGCCGAACAGCAGGTCAGCCTTGTTGCCGACCGCGCCGCGGATGGCGCGGCAGAATTCCACCGAAAGGGCAATGTCGGTCATGGCCGGCATGTGGCCGCCGCGCAGCGTGTACGGCCCGGCCGGGTCGAACTTGAGCGCCGTAAACCCCTGCTGTACCAACTCCTTCGCACTCTCGGCTGTCATGTCCGGGCTGGTCCAGAACTTGTTGATGTCGTGGTGTGGCAGGGGATAGATGTAGGTGTAGGCGCGGATACGTTCGTTCATCAGGCCACCGAGCAGTGCGTACACCGGG
>JAJAZK010000582.1 GCA_026785765.1 Rhodoferax sp.
GCCTTCTATTATCATGTAGCAATTAGTGACCTGTCAAGCACTAGGGTTTTTCGCCCCTTCGAATCAGACTTTCGCATCGCAACTTTCGCCGCTTGCTGTCAGCCAAATCAAGCCCCGAATTATATGCCGGATTCTTGATCCTGCAAACCCTCTGCGAATCTTTATGCACAATCGCAAGTCGCCATGTCGGGGACGACTTCCACCCCCGGCGCACAAACCTGTTCCACCGCAGCCATCGATAGTAACGCCTTTTCCCCGGTTCGGGGCAGATCGGCGCCCTTGCGGCGCGATGGTGACAATGCACGTGTCGAAGTTGCGCTTCGAGCGGCACTCGATAATCGCCGCCAACATGGCCCTTATTACCCTCAGCAACGCACATCTGGCTTATGGCCATGTCGCCCTCCTTGATCACACCGATTTTTCACTCGAACCAGCCGAACGGATTGGCCTGATTGGACGCAACGGAACTGGCAAAAGTTCGCTATTAAAAATCCTTGCGGGGCTGGAAAAAACTGACGACGGTATAGTGCAGTGGCAACAGAACATGCAACTGGCCTATGTGGAGCAAGAGCCCGCACTGGACCCGGACCTGACCGTGTTTGCTGCCGTCAGCGCCGGCATGGCGGACACCATTTCCCTGATCGAGAAGTATTGCCTGGGGCACGGCGACCTCGACGCGATGCAAAGTGCAATCGAGGCACGTGACGGCTGGAATTGGGAGCAAATCGTGCATCAAACGCTGAACCGCCTGCGGCTGGAACCAAACGCAGCAGTTGCGCAGTTGTCCGGTGGAACGCGCAAACGCGTGGCACTTGCCCGGGCACTGGTCGCCAGACCCGACATCCTGTTGCTGGATGAGCCGACCAACCATCTTGATCTGGAATCTATCGACTGGCTCGAAGGCTTGCTCGTCGACTTTGCCGGCAGCATTGTGACGATTACACATGACCGCTCATTTCTGGACCGCGTTGCGACGCGTATCGTTGAGCTCGACCGCGGTGTGTTGCGCTCATACCCTGGCAATTTTGCAGCTTACACCCTGCAAAAGGAGGATCAGATGGCGCAGGAGCTGGTGCTCAATGCAAAAGCCGACAAGCTTCTGGCGCAGGAGGAAATGTGGATCCGCAAGGGCGTCGAGGCACGCCGAACCCGCAGCCAAAGCCGCATCAACCGGCTCGATACCCTGCGTGATCGGCGCACTGCGCGCAGAGACGCCGTCGGTCGGGTTCGAATGGACCTGGACAAGGGAAACGCGGGAGGCAAGCTGGTGGCCGAACTGACCGATGTCAGCCTGTCATTTGGAGAGAACGCCATCGTTCGGGATTTCACTTGCACCGTGCTTCGTGGCGACAAGATCGGATTGATCGGTGGCAATGGCGTGGGCAAGACAACCCTGCTCAAACTCATCCTCGGTGAGTTGAAGGCGGACGGCGGTAAGGTCCGGCAGGGTGCAAGTCTGCAAGTAGCCTATTTTGACCAGCTGCGCAACGCCCTGGATCTCGATGCCACGCTGGAGGACTTCATCAGCCCGGGCAGTGAATGGATCGAGATCGGAAATCAGCGCAAGCATGTAAAGAGTTACCTCGGAGATTTCCTGTTTTCGCCGGCGCGGGCTAACGCGCCGGTCCGGTCGCTTTCGGGGGGCGAGCGCAATCGGTTGCTGCTGGCGCGCTTGTTCGCACGGCCTGCCAATGTGCTGGTGCTGGACGAGCCGACCAACGACCTCGACATCGACACACTGGAACTGCTGGAAGATCTGTTGCAGAATTATGACGGGACTGTTTTTCTGGTCAGCCACGATAGGACGTTTCTCGACAACGTGGTCACCAGCATAATCGCGAATGAAGGGCCAGGGCTGTGGCGTGAGTACGAGGGTCGCGTGCAAGACTGGCTGGTCCAATCCGCGCGCACCCGCCAGGCACAACCCGCATTGCTGCGAGCTGAAAAGGCGACGCCGCCAATGACGAAAACCCTATTGCAAGTGGCTCCTGCGGCACTGGCACGTGGGCTCAACCGAAAGGAACAACACGAACTCGACGGAGCACTCAACCAAATCGAGGCACTGGAGATGGAGTTGTCTGCGTTGCGCAAGGAGTTGGCAAACGCCGACCTGTACCAACGGGATCCGACGCGCGCGACAGAGCTATTCCTTAGGGATGCGGCGCTTGAGCGGGCGATCACATCGGCAATGGCGCGCTGGGAGAAGTTGTCGGTGCGCACCTGAACGCGTGGCCCGCCACCACATACCGCGACTCCGGATGGAGTCATCATGTGCGTAGTGCCACACGAATCACTGGCGGTGGTCGACTTGACCGACGGCGCAAATATCTAATTCTGTTTCTAATTCATTGATGTACTAATATCTCTCCATCCAACCCTGATGGAGAAAGCCATGTCGCGTCCTGCCAGTGGAGACGATGAAGTTTTGCTGAGTGCCCGCCAGGCGATCGCTGCAGCCCAAACGGTGGAGCAACTGCGCCAAGCGCAGGCGGTTGTGTTACCTCTGGACTATGGTTTGAGCCTGGCAGATACTGCACAAGTCATAGGCGTGTCGCCGGGCTGGGCGTGTCAGTTGCGCCGACGCTTCATGCAGGGGCGCTTGGCAAGCGCGTCGGATGCTCCCAAAGCAGGGGGTCGCAA
>JAJAZK010000583.1 GCA_026785765.1 Rhodoferax sp.
GCTCCGCTTCGGACAGACCAGCCCGCCACGCGCCGAATTCATCCGTGTACTCGACATCCCAACCCAGGCGCGAAATATCGCCTGGATGAAATATGCCGTCAACGGAATTTCGGTGGGTCACTGGCACAATCTGAATATGCCACTGACCCGCGATTTCGAAGACACCGTGACCGCGGGTCTGCACAGCGATCCGGCCTTCGCGCCGGCCTTGCTCGATGAGGCCATCACGCTGTTCGTCAATGGAGAACCTGAGTTGGCCAAGCTGATCCTGCGCGACCTCGTCAACACCACGGTCTGCGTTAAGGCGCCGGCCGACGAAATCAACAAGTCGGCCAAAAGCCCGCATCGGATGTTGTCACGCTCCGGCAACCCCACCATGAGCAATATCTACACGGTATTTACAGCTTGAGCCCAGGCGACCTCAACGCTTGCTGAAGTCGAAGGGCGGCGACGCCGACTGCCTGTACAGTACAAAGCCGAGCCGACCACCATCCTTGCCCACCATGAGTCCCAAACCCGCCCGCACCCTGACTTTCAAATGCAAGGCTTGCAACAAGCCGGTCACCGTTTTTCTGCAAAAGGTATCGGCCTGCTCGCATATCCAGCCCTACCTGGGCGCCTGCGTATGTGTCGAACCGTATCGGCATGCTACCGGCGCCGCCGATGCGGTGAACTCGTTCAAACTGTCTCTGGATGGCGGCTGGCGCCACCACCACTGACAGAACGCAACAGCATGGCCACTGCGCGTTATGTCCGTGCCATCTACTGGCGCGCCAAACCTGGAAAGCTGCAGGCCTATTCAGACTATCTGCGCGAACAGGTTGAACCAATCGATTGCGCCGCGCAGCGCGATGGTGTGTTGCACGACTTCAGCACGCTGATCGACCCGGCGCCCAACGCCGCCTGGTCGCATATGCGGCTGTTCTATTTTGCGAGCGCGGAACAACGCGCCAATATGGTGAAGGCGCTGGGCGCGGCGGCGGTAACGCTGACGCCCGATGCATCCGTGCGCCAGGCGCGCGCTGCGCTCGCAGCCACCTTGCGCGAACGCGTCGGCGAGGCCGATTTCGAGGTCTTGTGAACGGTCTGGGGATCGGTCTTTGGCCCGCTGTGGCCTAATCGAGGGTTACACCCGTTTTACAACCCCCCCGCACGGAGCCCACCATGGCCAAAGAATTCAGAACCGAAGCAGACCGCAAGGCTACCCCAAAACCAGTGCCCATGCCCGGTTTCGCTCCCGCTGTGAGCAAAGGCCAGAAACGTAGTCTGGAACGCGGCACCGCCACCCGCAGCAAGAAGAACCCGGGCAAACGCCCGCACAAGGGCGGCTGATCCGGCGATGTCGCTGAGCGCGGGAAGGCAGCTTTAAGGACGCCCACCCGGTGTGCGCATCAGGGTGCTTTTGCCAAACAGGCTTTCTATCAGGTCTACCGCCAGCTCGGCGGTCTGGTTGCGCACATCCAGCGCCGGGTTGAGTTCCACCACGTCGAGTGATGCCAGGCGCCCGGTATCGGCAATCATTTCCATGCACAGTTGCGCCTCCCGGTAGGTCGGGCCACCACGTACCGTCGTGGCCACGCCGGGCGCAATGTTGGAGTCCAGAAAATCCACGTCCAGGCTGACATGCAGGTGCGTGTTCGGGTCGACCACGGCCAGCGCCAGTTCCATGGTGTGGCGCATGCCCATCTCGTCGATATAGCGCATGTCGAACACCTCGATGCCCATGTCATGCACCAGACGTTTTTCGCCCGCATCGACGCTGCGGATGCCGATCTGGCGCAAATCGCGTGGGTTGAGTGCGGGCACCTGCCCACCAATCGACACCAGCTCCTGCGGCCCGTGGCCACACAGGCAGGCCACCGGCATGCCGTGGATATTGCCACTCGGGGTCAGGGTTGCGGTATTGAAGTCGGCATGGGCATCGAACCACAGGACGCGCAGCTTCTTGCCCCGCGCACGGCAATAGCGCGCTACTGCGCTGATGGAACCAATTGCGAGGCAGTGGTCACCGCCCAGCATGCTCGGCAGCCGACCGCCTTGCAACTCGGCGAACATTGCGTCATGCAGCAGCTGATTCCACTGCACCACTTCGGCGAGGTGGCGAAACCCGTTCACTGCGTCCAGCCAGGGGTTGGCCGGGCCGGTCAGGTTGCCGCAATCTTTCACGTCAAGGCCGAAACGCTGCAGGGCGCTGGCAAGGCCAGCCACGCGCATCGCTTCCGGCCCCATGCGCGCACCCAGCGTGCCGGCGCCGATGTCGGTCGGAACGCCAATCAGGCTTACACCACCCACAGTTCCCGGCAGTGGCGCCAGCGTCGGCATCAGCCGACAACCGTTTCCGCAACGGCCGGCCGTGCCCTGAGCCCGGAAAGCCGTCCGGTCAGGTCGGCTGGCAAGGGACGCACCAGCGCGAACAGGTCCTTGGGATCGGCCAGCGCCGGGATCAGTGCCAATTGCTGCCCAATGCCCAGACGCTGCGCGCAGTCACGCATGAAACGCAGGGCGGAGTAATCCTCCAGGGCAAAACCGACGGAGTCGAAAATCGTGATCTCGGACGGGCTGCGTCGGCCCGGCAGCTTGCCCTGCAACACCTGCCACAACTCCGTCACCGGAAAATCCGCATCCATTTGCTGCAAATCGCCTTCGATGCGGGTTTGCGGCTCGTACTCCACAAACACCGGGCCCCGGCGCAACACATCGGCATGCAGCTCGGTCTTGCCGGGGCAGTCGCCGCCAACACCGTTGATATGCATGCCGGGCTCGACCAGGTCCGGCGTGATGATGGTGGCGTTGGTTTTGTCGGCAGTCACGGTGGTCACTATATCGGCTTTACGCACCGCCTCGGCCACACTCTTGCATGGCAACAAACGCAGGCCGGTGTGCTGCAGGTTGGCCATCAGCTTGGCGGGCGCCTGGGGATCAATGTCGTACAGGCGGATCTCCTCGATGCCCAGAAGGTAGTGGAAGGCCAGCGCCTGGAACTCGCTTTGGGCACCATTGCCGATCAGTGCCATTGAGCGCGAATCGGACCTGGCCAGCGCGCGCGCCGCCAGCGCCGACATGGCGGCGGTGCGGATCGCCGTGGTCAGGGTCAATTCGCTCAGGAACTCGGGCACACCGGTGTCGACACGGGCCAACACGCCAAAGGCCATGACAGTGGGCAGGCCGTGCTGAATATTGGACGGGTGGCCATTGACATACTTGAACGAATAGGTGCTTGCGTCGGCGATCGGCATCAACTCGATCACACCCAGCTCGGAGTGCTTGCCCACGCGCGCGGTCTTGTCGAACTCGTGCCAGCGCAGGTAGTCGGCGTGCAGGGTGTCGGCCATGCCGTGCAGGGTCTCGGCCATTCCCATCCGGCGGACGAGAGCAGCAA
>JAJAZK010000584.1 GCA_026785765.1 Rhodoferax sp.
CTGCTGCGCCGGCAGAAGCCGCGTCGGCAGCGCCCGCAGCGGCAGCCCCCGCCGCGGTGCCGAACAGGGGTGACGTGGCATGGATGATCGTGGCGACCGCGTTCGTCATCATGATGGCGGTGCCCGGGCTGGCCCTGTTCTACGGCGGCCTGGTGCGCAGCAAGAACATGCTGTCGGTGCTGATGCAGGTGTTTGTCACCTTCTCGATGATCGTGGTGTTGTGGTGCATCTACGGCTACAGCCTGGCGTTCACCGAGGGCAACCAGTTCTTTGGCGGGTTCGACCGCCTGTTCATGAAGGGCCTTTTTGACCCGGTCAAGGGTGAGTTCGCCATGGCCGCCACATTCAGCAAAGGCGTGGTGATTCCGGAGCTGTTGTTCATGGCATTCCAGGCCACCTTTGCCGCCATCACCTGCTGCCTGATTGTTGGCGCGTTCGCCGAACGCATCAAGTTCTCGGCGATGCTGATGTTCATGGTGCTGTGGTTCACGTTCAGCTACGCGCCGATCGCCCATATGGTGTGGTTCTGGATGGGCCCGGACGCCTACGCGTCGAAGGAGCTGGTCGATGGGCTGAACGCGAAGGCTGGCCTGATCTGGCAATGGGGCGCGCTCGACTTTGCCGGCGGTACTGTGGTGCATATCAACGCCGCCATGGCGGGTCTGGTGGGCGCGTTCATGATTGGCAAACGCACCGGTTATGGCAAGGAGTCCATGGCCCCGCACAGCCTGACGCTCACCATGGTGGGTGCCTCGCTGCTGTGGGTCGGCTGGTTCGGATTCAATGCCGGCTCGGCACTGGAAGCCAGCAACTCTGCGGTGTTGGCGTTCATGAACACCTTCTCGGCGACAGCAGCTGCGGTGGTTGCCTGGTGCATCGGCGAGGCCCTCATGAAGGGCAAGGCGTCCATGCTCGGGGCGGCGTCTGGTGCAGTCGCCGGCCTGGTGGCAATCACCCCGGCGTGTGGCAATGTGGGCCTGATGGGGGCGATCATCATCGGCTTCATCGCTGGTTTTGCCTGCCTGTGGGGCGTCAATGGCCTCAAGCGCATGCTGGGCGCGGACGATTCGCTGGATGTGTTCGGCATCCACGGCGTCGGTGGCATCGTCGGCGCCTTGCTGACCGGTGTGTTCAACAGCCAGGCGCTGGGCGGCCCGGGGCTGGTCGGCGATTGGGTTGCGGTGACGGTGACCTCGGCGCCGGTGGCGGCCCAGGTCTGGATTCAGTTCAAGGCCGTCTTGCTGACCATCGTCTGGTCCGGCGTGGTGTCGATCATCGCCTTCAAGGTGGTGGACATGGTGATTGGTCTGCGCGTCAGCGAAGAAGACGAACGCGAAGGGCTGGACATTACCGCGCACGGCGAGACGGCTTATAGCCGCTAGCCTGCCTGGTCGAAGATGGCACTCGCGAGGGCCATCTTCGATGCAAAGCCAGATTTGTATCAGGGTGGTATTGGGCCCGCAACGGCTACGGCTGTTGCGGGCCTTTTTTGTGCGCGCCCGAACTTGGCCAGGGCATGCAAAATCGCCAAATGCGAAAAACAGCCCCATGCCACCAGAATTGACCCTGCGCAGCGGCGCCATGCGCTGCACCATCGTGCCGGCGCTGGGTGGGTCGATTGGCGGCCTTTGGCTCGACGGCATTGCGGTTTTGCGCGAGCCCCCGTTGGCTGGCATCGCCAGCGTGCGCGAAATGGGCAGTTACCCGTTGCTGCCGTTCTCGAACCGGGTCGGGCATGCGAGTTTTGAGTGGGATCACACGCGGTACACGCTGCTGCCCAACTTTCCTCCTGAGCCGCATGCCATCCACGGGGTCGCCTGGCAACGCGCCTGGACCGTGGTTCAGGCCGATGCCCAGTCGGCCACGCTGGCATTGGCCCATGCAGGGGACCAGGGCTGGCCCTTTGCCTTTGATAGTGTGCAGGAGTTCCGGCTCAGTGCCGCTGGGCTGTCGCTGCAGATGAGCGCCAGCAACCGGTGCCCGCATGCGGCGCCGATGGGGTTGGGGTGGCACCCGTATTTTGCCAAGCGCCCACACAGCCACATCCGCTTTCGCGCGGCCGCTCGCTGGGACATGGGCGATGACAAACTGCCCACGCAGCGGCGTGCCGCGGCCGGCCTCGACACGGATTGCGCCGAACTGGACGTGGACCATTGTTTTGACGGCTGGGAGGGAGCGCTGCAACTGCGCGACGAACACTTGCAGACCAGCATCCGCTCCAGCGTGCGCCATCTGGTGGTGTTCACCCATCCGAGCCGAAACTTTGTGGCCATCGAACCGGTGAGCCACGTCAACAACGCAATCCAGCTCGCGGCAGACCGGGGCTGCGCGCTGCAGGACCTGGGCCTGCGCATATTGCAGCCTGGCGAGTCGCTCAGTGCCGACATGCACATCGGGGTTCAGCGCACTGATCAGGTTCGGTGAAGGCCATTGAACCTAGAAACCGCAGTTGACCGCTTTCTTCCGCTGGATACGCATTATGAACTCTAGCTTTTGTGCGCACCAGCAAGGTCACCTCAATGGTGACAACGCTACGCACCCGATTGAGCCGCGCTGGCGCACGCCAGCGGCGTTGCTTCTCCTTGCGGGCAGGAGCCCGCGGCGTCGTCGCGCCTTGCCAGCGCACCCAATCGCAGCCCACTCGGGCGCGTCCAACTGCGGTTTCTAGGTTGAAGGGCTGACACCGGGACCGCGCCCAACCTGTTGCCACAGCCGAACGCGACAAATTTTGGCACGGCCGCTGTTCATTTAATTCAAACCGGCGCCGTGCCGCTGCCGTTACCATGCCGCAATGCAGCAGGCACTGGCACACATCATCGAGCAGGTAGAAGCGGCGCGCGCCAGCCTGCAGCCGTTGTGCATCCGCGGCAGTGGCAGCAAGGACTTTTATGGACAGAGCCCGCAGGGCACCGTGCTTGATACACGAGCGCTGCGCGGTATCGTGGCGTACGAGCCGAGTGAACTGGTGGTAACCGCCTGCTGCGGCACGCCGCTGCAGGAGCTGGAGGCCGTACTGGCCGAGCAGGGCCAGCACCTGGCGTTTGAAGCGCCCCACTTCGGGCCCGGCGCCACGGTCGGCGGCATGGTGGCGGCAGGGCTATCGGGCCCGGCGCGTGCGGCGGTGGGGCCAGTACGCGACTATGTACTGGGCATCCAGATGGTCAACGGCCAGGCCGAGTTGTTGCGTTTTGGCGGGCAGGTTATGAAAAACGTTGCTGGCTACGATGTGTCGCGGCTGATGGTCGGCGCATTGGGAATCCTGGGTGTGCTTACCGAGGTCTCACTCAAGGTGTTGCCGCAGGCTGTGGCGCAAGCGACGCTGGTGTTCGACTGCACGCAGGCCCAGGCACTGGAGCGGCTGCATGCGTGGGCCGCCCTTCCATTGCCGCTCAACGCCAGTTGCTGGGAGCCGGCCTCGCCCGGTCGGCTGACGGTGCGTCTGCGCGGTGCGCGTGCGGCGATCAAGTCGGCCTGCGCAAGCATGGGCGGAGAACATCTTGACGAGGCGCAAGCGCAGGACTACTGGACGGCTGCGCGCGAACAGAGCGCAGGGTTTTTCCAGCTGACCGGTGATGAATGCATGTGGCGCCTCAGCGTGCCCGATACAGCGCCGGTGCTCGATTCCGCTTTGGCCTGGCCAACCGGGGTGGTGGAATGGGGCGGAGCCGTGCGCTGGGTCAAGGCGCCGTTGGCGGCTGCGGCGGCCTTGCGCTCCTGGGCGTCGCAGGTTCATGGCAGTGCCTCCGTGTGGCGCCACCCAAACACGATGGCGCAGCGCTGCGAAGCGGTGTTCCATCCGCTGGGTGCCACCAGCCTGCGCATCCAGCGCGCGCTCAAGCTGCAGTTCGATCCGCTGCGGCTGTTCAACCCTGGGCGCTTGGTCCCGGAACTCTAAGTACAACCACTTCGATGCAAACCAACCTCGCCCCACAATACCAGGGCACTGTAGACGGGCAGGCTGCTGAAGCTATTTTGCGCAAATGTGTGCATTGTGGTTTTTGCACGGCCACCTGTCCGACCTACCAGTTGCTGGGTGACGAGCTCGATGGCCCGCGCGGGCGTATCTACCTGATGAAGCAGGTACTCGAAGGCGAGGTGCCCACCCGCAAGACACAACTGCATCTGGACCGCTGCCTGACCTGCCGCAATTGCGAGACCACCTGTCCCAGCGGGGTCGACTACGGCCACCTGATCGATATCGGGCGCAAGCTGGTCGATGCCCAGGTGGAGCGGCCACTGGCCGAGCGCGCACTGCGCTGGACCCTTAAGGAGGGCCTGCCGTCCGCGCTGTTCGCCCCCGCCATGCAGCTTGGCCAGTTGGTGCGCCCGTTGCTGCCGCAGGCGCTGAAGAACAAGGTGCCCGCACCTCAGGCGACACGGCCCTGGCCCACGCGCACCCATGCGCGCAAGATGCTGCTGCTGGCGGGCTGTGTGCAACCGGCGATGATGCCCAACATCAACGGCGCCACGGCGCGGGTGCTGGATGCGGCTGGCATACAGACCGTGGTCGCTGCCAAGGCCGGCTGTTGTGGCGCGGTGAAATTTCACCTGAACGATCAGGACGGCGGCATGCAGCAGATGCGCGCCAATCTGGACGCCTGGTGGCCGCTGGTGGAGTCGGGCGCGGTCGAGGCCATTGTCATGAATGCCTCTGGGTGTGGGGTCACCGTCAAGGACTACGGCCACACATTGCGCAATAACCAGCAGTACGCGCAGCGGGCGGCGCGTATCAGCGCATTGTCGCGGTTCCTGTGCGAATTGCTGCCCGGGCTGGGGCCCGTCTTGAGGGCCCGGCAGCCGGGCTTGCGCGCGACCGTGGCCGACCACGCCCCGAC
>JAJAZK010000585.1 GCA_026785765.1 Rhodoferax sp.
GGCACTGTCACCAACAGCGAACGCGCCATCAGCCGCGTGCGCGCGGCCGTCGCTGCGCCCGGAGCCGCCCGCCACGACTGGTCCATCGCGGCCGCGATTGCACGCAAGCTTGAGCGGCTGCTTCCAGACCGGGTGGCCGGCCGATGGTCGCCTGTTCGGACACGTACCGGAGCCGATTCTGCAGATGAATCCGCACGACATGCGGGTGCGCGGGCTGAACGACGCAGACCTGGTCCACCTGAGCAGCCGCAGGGGCTCGATCACGGTGCCGTTGCAAGCGAGTGATGATGTCGCACAGGACCAGTGGTTCATGGCCATGCATTGGGGCCCGGAGGTGCTGGGCGGACACGGCGCAAACGGTGTGCACAACATGGGCGTGAACGCGTTGACCAGCCCTGTCTACTGCCCGGATTCGAAGCAACCGAAACTCAAACACAGCGCGGTAAGCGTCCAGAAGGCCGATTTGCCGTGGTCGTTGCTGGCCGTCGCCTGGCTACCCGACGACTCTGCACTGCGTACCTGCGCCACGTTGCAGTCGCACATGTCGCAATTTCGCTTCGCCAGTTGTGTCCCGTTCGGACGGGAGCGTACAGGTGTCGTGTTCCGGGCCGCATCCAAGCGCTCGCCGGGAGAAGACACCGTGCAGGCATTGGTGCGCTTGCTCGGGCTGGATGTGCCCGGTGTGCTGCACTATGCAGACGTCGCCCGGGGGCAGCGCCGGGCCGTGCAGCTCTTCGCGCAAGGCGATGACAGGGTGCTCCATGCGCTGTTGATAGCCGGCGACACGGCCTGCGGGTCGTGGATGCAAATCTTGCTGCACCAATCCCAGCCAGCGCAGGGATTCGGTCGGCTGTTGTTGCGCCCGGGCGCAGAACCGCCGGGCGCAGTGCAGCCAGCGGGACGGCAGGTGTGCACTTGCTTCAATGCGAGCGAAACCAGCATCGTGAAACAGCTGCTCGACACGCCTGGCGACGAACCCCGGCGCATGGCCGACTTGCAGGAAAAACTACTCTGCGGGACCAATTGCGGCTCCTGCATTCCGGAACTGCGCCGACTGGTGCGCAGCAGCGCGTGCCGGCAGCCAGCAGGCGCATAAGCTCATAGCGCGCAGTCATCTCGCATCCCGGACAATCGCAAGATGGCAATCGCGGCATATATCAAGGAGATCGGTCGAGGTCGGGAAGGTGCCCGCTCATTGACGCGGGAACAGGCTGCGGATCTCTTCGGCCAGCTGCTCGATGGTGCCGTGAGCGACCTGGAGACAGGCGCCTTTTGTCTGGCGATGCGCATCAAGGGCGAGACTCCGATCGAGATGGCCGGTTTCCTCGACGCCACCGGTGCAAGGCTTCAGACCATACCCGGCGGCGAGTTGCCGTTGGTCGTGATTCCGAGCTACAACGGCGCCCGCAAGCTGCCACTGCTGACTCCCTTGCTCGCGTTGTTGCTGGCGCGCGAAGGGCTGCCGGTGCTGGTGCATGGAGCGGCCAGCGAATCCACACGCGTCGTCAGCTCCAGCGTGTTTGCGGCGCTGGACATTCCAGCGCAGTCCGCCACCGGTCCCATCGCAGCCGGGACAGTGGCGTTCGTGCCAACCGGCGTGTTGTGCGGCGGCTTGCAGCGCCTGCTGGACGTACGCCGCATTGTTGGTCTGCGCAATACGGCCCATAGCCTGGTGAAGTTGATGAACCCGTGTACCGGCAAAAGTCTATTGGTCAGCAGTTATACCCACCCGGAGTACGCGGTGTCGATGGCGGCCACCTTCGAGTTGATGCAGGCCAACGCCATGTTGTTGCGTGGCACGGAAGGCGAGTCGGTGGCCGACGCGCGGCGCCTGCCGCAGCTGGACGGTTTCGTCGCCGGACGGCGGGTGCTGCTGCAGGAGGGCCAGGCCGGTTCACTGCAAAGCCTGCCAGACCTTCCGCGCGATACCTCAGCGCAGACCACGGCAACCTACATACGGCAGGTCCTGGCCGGAAGCTGCCCGCTGCCGGTACCCATCGCACAACAAGTACGTCACATCGTCCATTTGGCGGGCCAACTATGAACACCGGAAAAGTAACCCTGGTCGGCGCCGGACCAGGCGACCCGGACCTGCTCACGATCAAGGCCGCCAAGGCAATTGCGTCGGCCGACCTGTTGCTGGTAGACGACCTGGTCAGTGAGGCGGTCGTGGCGTTCGCGTCAGGCACGGCGCGCATCGTCCACGTCGGCAAGCGCGGCGGCTGCAAGTCCACACCGCAGGCCTTTATCCTGAAAATGATGGTGGCGGCCGCACGCAACGGAGAGCACGTGGTGCGCCTCAAGGGAGGTGATCCCTTCATTTTCGGCCGTGGTGGCGAGGAACTCGAACACCTGCAGCAAGCCGGCATCCTGGTGACCGTGGTCAATGGCATCACCGCTGGCCTCGCAGCCGCCACCGCGATCGGGGTGCCACTCACCCATCGCGCCCATGCCCATGGCGTGCTATTTGTCACCGGGCACGGCCAGACCGGCGCGCCAGGCACCGATTGGGCGGCCCTGGCAACGGCTGCGCACCGTGGGCGCCTGACGATGGTGATCTACATGGGGGTGCGCAATGCGCCGGAGCTTCAGGACGCGCTGCTGCAGGGCCTGCCAGCAGCCACGCCGCTGGCGATCGTCCAGGACGCCTCGCTGCCCACGCAACGCCATATCGTCACCATGCTGGGCCAAATGGCATGGGCAGTTACAGCGCACGCCATCTCCAGCCCGGCCATCATGGTGGTGGGTGAAGTAAGCCGTGCTGCCACCCTCGCCCAGGATTACGCATCACCAGACAGCCGCAAGGCCGCACGATAGGCGCTTGCCCAGCGGCCCGGCAGCGGCCCGGGACCTACACTGCAACCCATGCCTGAATTTGATGTGGTGGTCATCGGCGCGGGTGCCGCAGGGCTGTTTTGCGCCAGTGTCGCCGGGCAACTCGGCGTCAAGGTATTGTTGCTAGATCACTATCCGAAAGTCGCCGAAAAAATCCGCATCTCGGGCGGCGGACGCTGCAATTTCACCAACCTCCACACCTCGGCCGCCAACTTTCTGGGAGACAACCCGGACTTTTGCCGTTCGGCCTTGTCGCGCTACACACCGGCGAACTTCGTCGAACTGCTACGCCGCCACAACATACCGTTCCATGAAAAGCACAAAGGCCAACTCTTCTGCGACGGCTCTGCCCAGGACTTGATCTCGATGCTGCTCGCTGAATGTGCCGCCGGTTCGGTCACCCACTGGCAACCGTGCGCGGTATTGGCCATTCGAGGCGTTGGCAACAGTTCCGGTTATGTGGTTGACACCGCGCGTGGCGCCGTTGCGTGCCAGTCCGTGGTGGTTGCGACTGGTGGCCTGTCGATTCCGAAAATCGGGGCCAGCGATTTCGGCTACCGGGTCGCACAGCAGTTTTCAGTCCCCGTTATTCCCCCGCGTCCGGCCTTGGTGCCGCTGGTGTTTGAACCTGCTTTTTGGGCGCGTTATGCGAGCATGTCCGGGCTATCCTTGCCGGTGACGGTGCACAGTGGCAGCAAAAAGCAGCGCATCGAGTTCCAGGAGGATCTGCTGTTCACCCACAAGGGTTTGAGTGGGCCAGCTGGATTGCAGATCTCAAGTTATTGGCGAGCGAACGGCACGATTAAGGTCGACCTGAGCGTCGGCAAAAGTCTTCTGGACGACCTCACGCAGGCCAAGAGCAGGTCGCGCAAACTTCTCGTCAACGAGTTGTCCGCTCACCTGCCAGCGCGGCTGGCCGAGGCCTGGGTCGGCAACGCTGGGGTGTGGAAAACACAGTGGCAAAAGCCAGTTTGCGAAACCACCGACAGGGCGCTCGCAGAATTGTGTTCACAGTTGTCGACATGGGAACTTGCGCCGGCCGGCACCGAGGGTTATGCGAAGGCAGAAGTCACTGCGGGCGGCGTCGACACCCGCGCGTTATCCAGCCAGACCATGGAGTCACGCCAGAAAGGGCTGTACTTTATTGGCGAGGTGGTCGACGTCACCGGCTGGCTTGGCGGCTACAACTTCCAGTGGGCCTGGGCGAGTGCCTTCGCGTGCGCGCATGGCCTGGCGGCCCAACGGTTGGCCGAACAGAGGAAGACACTATAATTCGGGGCTTTGCTGGCAATACCCGCTGCCACGATGAATGTGCGGGGTAAACGATTGCTTCAGCCCGGGTGCCCGATCTCGCCTTGGCGCATTACCAGAAATCCTCTAGCCAATGACCACCATCCGTGTAAAAGAAAACGAGCCGTTTGATGTTGCGCTGCGCCGCTTCAAGCGCACCATCGAGAAACTGGGCCTGCTGACCGATCTGCGTGCGCGCGAGTTCTACGAAAAACCGACCGCCGAGCGCAAACGCAAAAAGGCCGCAGCGGTCAAGCGCAACTACAAGCGCATCCGGTCCATGCAGTTGCCCAAAAAACTGTACTGATGTTCCAGGCCCGGGCACAGTGCCGGGCAGTTGTTGCGCAGAACCCGCGCCCGGTTGATCCGGGAGCGGGTTTTGTATTTTGCAGGCTCGCTGTGCATGGCAGCACAGGGCAATGTGTCAAAACCGCGTGATGGAGAAAGCATGGCACTCAAAGACCAGATTACGGACGACATGAAGACCGCCATGCGCGCGAAGGACAGTGCGCGCCTGGGCACCATACGCCTGCTGCTGGCGGCATGCAAACAACGGGAAATCGACGAACGCATTACGCTGGACGACGCAGCGGTGGTTGCGATCATCGACAAGCTGGTCAAGCAGCGAAAGGACTCGATCGCAGCGTTCGCTGCAGCACAACGCCAGGATCTTGTGGAGAAGGAAGGCGCGGAGATGCGGGTGCTGGAGGCCTACTTGCCACAGCGCCTTGAAGCGTCAGAGTTGCAGGCGGCGGTAGAGGCTGTTGTGACACAGGTCGCCGCAGAACTGGGCCGAAAGCCCACTGCCGGCGACATGGGAAAGGTGATGGCGCTGGCCAAGGCGGCGCTGGCTGGCAAGGCCGAAATGTCACAGGTTTCGGCAGCCGTCAAGGCGGCGTTGCAGCCCTGACGCGCAGCGGCCGGGTCACTGCAGCTTGACCGAGGTCGCGGCCGGGTCGGCCAATAACAGACCCAACGCGTGCTGGCGAGGAGCCAGCGTCAGCACAGTCTGCATTTGCCCCTTGCCAAATTGAATGTGCCGCTCACTGAACTGCAAAGGCTTTTTGGTATCCGCCAGCAGGCATCAACTACCGGCCACCTTCATCTTGCCAATCAACACCGAACCCACGGTCTTGGCGCCGTAGTTGTATGTGTCTGCCCCAACTGCCTGGATATCCTTGAGCATGTTTTTCATGTTCCCGGCAATCGTGATTTCGTGCACCGGATATACGATCCGGCCGTTTTCGACCCAAAACCCGCTGGCGCCGCGTGAGTAGTCACCCGTCACCTGGTTGACGCCCTGCCCCATCAGTTCGGTGACAAACAGGCCCCTTCCCATTGCCCGCAACATGGCATCGAGGTCGTCACCCGGCCGGGTTTGCCGCGAGCGCAACACCAGGTTGTGCGAGCCACCGGCATTGCCCGTGGTCCGCATGCCGAGTTTGCGCGCCGTGTAGCTGCTAAGGAAGTACCCTTGTACGCGCCCCGCGTCGACTACGCGGCGCGGTGCCACGCGCACACCCTCGTCGTCAAACGGCGAACTACCCTTGCCACGCCGCACAAATGGATCTTCATCAATATCGATGTGTTTCGGCAACACCCGCTTGCCCAGTGAGTCCAGCAGGAAGGACGTCTTGCGGTACAGGGCGCCGCCGCTGATCGCTTGCACAAACGAGCCCAGCAGACCAGCCGCCAGCGGCGACTCAAACAGCACGGGGCAGGCCCGCGTCGAAATCTTGCGTGCCCCAAGGCGGCTGAGCGTGCGCTCGGCGGCGTAGCGCCCAATGCGCTGCGGGCTGGCCAACTCGGCGGAATCGAGCATGGAGCTGTACCAGGCGTCTCGCTGCATGGCGTCGCCCGAGCCGGCGATGGGTGCCACCGACAGGGAATGCCGCGAGCTGGCAAACCCGCCGCGAAACCCGTGCGAATGGGCGCTGAAAAAGTGCGACTGTTGCGCCGACACCCCCGCACCTTCGCTGTTTCGGATACGCCTGTCTGTCGCAAATGCCGCCTTTTCGCATTGCAAAGCAAGTTCTGCCGCCTTGTCACTGTCGATGGCCCACGGATGGAACAGGTCCAATGCCGCAATCGCCGCGTCGCTGGGTGGAGTCGCCACGTCGACCGGATCGGGCAGCCCGGCCACCGGGTCTTGCGCCGTGAAACGCGCAATGTCGTACGCCGCCTGCACCGTCTGTTC
The DNA here is from genome assembly GCA_026785765.1 of Rhodoferax sp. GTDB lineage: Bacteria > Pseudomonadota > Gammaproteobacteria > Burkholderiales > Burkholderiaceae_C > CAISIP01. The sequence goes on from JAJAZK010000585.1 coordinate 6,323, forward strand.
CACTGCCGCGTCGGAAAAGTCCGAGGTATTGGCGTTTCCGCGGCGCTGGCCCAGATACACGCTCACCGACAACGACTTGTCGCGGTTGCGCTCTACATTCTCCAGCTCGCCCTTGCGCACCGAAACGCTCAGGCCACAGGCTTCCGATGCCTCGGCCGCAGAGTCGGTCGCGCCAAGCGTGCGCGCGTGCAACATGGCCTTGTCAACAAGTTGCTCAAAAAAGGGGCGGCTGTAACTAAAGCCTCGGTCGGCATGGGTTGGTTTGGATTTCATCTGGTGTGTTCTGGTCGGGCGCTATGATACTTGGATGGCCATGCCCCGCTCTTTCGGGGCGGAATGGCTGTATCTGGCGCACCATGTCACGTAAACTGAAAAAAGGCTATTTCGTCGCCGGAAAATTTGTTGCCGAGGGCAGAGAACTCGATCTGGAACTCAAGCGTGAACTCAAGGGCGGGGACGCTCCAAGCCGTACTGAACTCAAACGCGAGAGTACTGAACTGCAAAGGCTCGGTGAAGACTTGCTCGAGCTGCGCGCCGAACTGCTGGCGCCACTCGCACTGGGCGACAAGTTTCGCGATGCCATTTCCGATGCGAAGCAGATCACAAACTTCGAGGGCAAACGCCGACAGATGCAGTTCATCGGAAAACTCATGCGCCAATTGGAGCCGCAGGTGTTGCAGTCCGTCCGCGATGCGCTGTCCACACAGCAAAACGGCTCGGCCACGGACAGTGCGGCACTGCATCAAGCCGAAACATGGCGCGACCGGCTGATCACCGAAGAACCCGCATTTGCGCTCTGGATCAAACTGCACCCCGACACCGACGCACAGCAATTGCGGGCCCAAGTCCGTCAGGCGCGCAAGGACGCCAGGCCAGAGCGGCCGGGCGCCGCAATACGTCATGGCAAAGCCTACCGCGAGATCTTCCGCAGCGTGCGCGAACAGCTGGACAAAGCCCAGCAGCCAGTCAAAGGAGACAGCCCATGAGTTCTGAGCAGGCCGCACTGCCGGATGCAGTCAACATCGGCATCGTATCGGTCAGCGACCGCGCATCGACCGGCGTCTACCAGGACCAGGGACTACCGGCCTTGCAGGATTGGCTGCGGCGCGCATTGCGCAATCCGCTTACCCTGCACTCCAGGCTGATTCCCGATGAGGCCGCGCTCATCAGCGCCGCGCTGATCGAACTTCAGCAGGCCGGCTGTTGTCTCGTCTTGACCACCGGGGGCACTGGTCCCGCGCTGCGCGACGTCACCCCGGAGGCCACATTGGCCGTGGCCGACCGGCAGATGCCCGGGTTCGGCGAGCAGATGCGCCAGATCAGCCTGCGATTTGTGCCCACGGCAATCCTGTCGCGACAAGTTGCGGTCATCCGCGGCAACACGCTGATCATTAATTTGCCCGGTCAGCCAAAGGCGATTGCCGAGACCCTCGAAGGCCTGCGTGCGCCGACGGGTGAAGTGCTGGTGCCCGGCATCTTTGCCGCAGTGCCCTATTGCGTGGATCTGATCGGCGGGCCGTACATGGAAACCAACGATGCAGTGTGCAAGGCATTTCGGCCAAAATCAGCGCTGCGGCCTGTGCGGTTGGCACAATAACTCAGCGGTTGATTAGCTGCGTCAAACGTTCGGCTTCGAAACTCTCTGCGCGCGCGGCGTCTTGGGGCACACAGGCGGCGTGGCCTTCGCGTTGCTCCGACAAAGTGGCGACGGCCTGCCACAACAGGGCAATCTGGTGTTCCTGCGACGACGCAGTGTCGATCAGGCCGCGCATCGCCAGGCTCAGTGGATCGTCCTCCTGCGTCACACCATAGGCGGTGAACTTGCGCTCAGGCGTGGTATCGGCACTCGCCCCGCTACTCGACGCAATGATGCGCGCCGGAATGCCCACCGCCGTGGCGCCGGCTGGCACTGGCTTGATCACCACTGCATTGCTGCCGATCTTGGCGCCGTCCCCCACCAGGAAGCCGCCGAGCACCTTGGCCCCAGCACTCACCACCACGTCGCGTCCCAGCGTCGGATGCCGCTTGGTGCCCTTGTAAAGAGACGTGCCACCGAGGGTCACGCCCTGGTAAATCGTGCAGCCGTCGCCGATCTCGGCAGTCTCGCCGACCACCACGCCCATTGCGTGGTCGAAAAAAACACGCTCGCCAATCTTCGCCCCAGGATGGATTTCGATGCCGGTAAACCAGCGCGCCACATGCGAGGTAAAACGCCCCAGCCACTTGAAACCATGGTTCCAGAACCAGTGCGCACGCCGATGCAGCACCAGGGCATGCAAACCCGGATAACAGGTCAGCACCTCCCACGTACTGCGCGCAGCCGGGTCCCGGTCGAGGATGCATTGAACATCGGAACGCAGGCGTGCAAACATGGCTGAAAGTTTAGCCTTTAAAGAGATTGGCTGTTTGCAACATCGACTTGGCAACACCGCGCAGGATGTGCACCTCCTCCTGCGTCACCGCCGCCCGATTGAAGAGTTGGTTCAAGCGCGCGATCAGCTTGCCCGGCGCCTCGGGGTTGAGGTAGTCCACCGCCACCAGCGCCTGCTCCCAATGCGCCAGCAGCCCGGCCACCTGTGCTGCGTCCGCCGCCGTCCCGGCAGCGCCAGGCACAAACGCCGGCGCCGCAAAGCCACCCAGCGCCAGCCGCCATTCGTAGGCGATCAGTTGCAACGCGGACGCCAGATTCAGTGAACCAAAGGCCGGGTTGGCCGGAATACACAACGCCACATGGCAGCGGTAAACGTCTTCGTTGCGCATGCCGAAACGTTCGGAGCCAAACAGGAACGCTACGCCCCTGCCACCTGGAGCCGCATCAGCTTCGAGCGCCGTGGCCTCCCGCGCGGCGTTTTCAACCCACTGCGTGCAGAACTGGCGCGGACCCATGGTCGGAGGGCCAAAATCACGCGGCGTCATGGCGGTCGCGCACAGCGTAGTCATATCTTCGAGCGCCTCATCCAGAGTCGCAACGATGCGTGCGTGCTGCAACACGTCCAGCGCACCACTGGCGCGCTGGATGGTCTCTTCGCGGCGCAACACGTTGTCCCAGCGAGGCGCGACCAGCACCAGGTCATCGAATGCCATTACCTTCATGGCGCGTGCCGCCGCACCCACATTGCCAGCATGGCTGGTGTTGATCAGCACGAAGCGCGTCTTCATGGCGTCAATTGTCACAGGCACGGCAATGGGGCCGCGCTTTCATGGGAAAATGCATCAACGCAGCCGCCATCGCGCGGCTGCAACCCGTTCTTGTCCTTCACAATCCATGCCCTCTCCCAATTTACACCCGATGATCAATGTGGCCATCAAGGCCGCCCGTGCCGCTGGCGCCATCATCAACCGCGCCGCACTCGATGTCGAGGCGGTGCGCATCTCCCAGAAGCAGGTCAACGACTTTGTCACTGAAGTCGACCACGCCAGTGAACAGGTGATCATCGAAACCCTGCTCGCCGCCTACCCGGGACATGGCATTCACGCCGAAGAATCCGGGCGCACGCATGGGGCACAGGATTCCGAGTTTGTCTGGATCATCGATCCGTTGGACGGCACCACCAACTTCATTCACGGCTTTCCGGTGTACTGCGTCAGCATCGCACTCGCGGTGCGTGGCAAGGTGGAACAAGCCGTCATTTACGACCCCAGCCGCAACGACCTGTTCACCGCCACCAAGGGCCGCGGCGCCTACCAGAATGACCGGCGCCTGCGCGTGTCCAAACGGATACGGCTCAAGGAGTGCCTGATCTCGACCGGTTTTCCGTTTCGCGAGGACGACGACTTCACCGCCTACCTGTCCATGATGGGTGAGGTGATGCGGCGCACGGCGGGCCTGCGTCGACCGGGCGCGGCGGCGCTGGACCTGGCCTACGTTGCTGCCGGGTTCACGGACGGTTTCTTCGAGACCGGCTTGCAGCCCTGGGACGTGGCCGCCGGTTCTCTTCTGGTCACCGAGGCCGGTGGGCTGGTGGGTAATTTCACCGGTGAGGCGGAGTTTCTGGATCAAAAGGAATGCCTGGCCGGCAATCCCAAGGTTTACGGGCAGTTGGTATCCATCCTCGCGCCGTTCAGCAAGTTTTCGACGGCGGCAGTCAAGTCGTTGGTCACACCTGCGCAGTTGCTTAGCCGAACTGGTGCGCAGTGAACCGCGGCTGTCTCAAGCAGGTCGCGCGCCGCGCCGCCCGGGTCGCAACACGGGTCAGCGCTGTTCTGTGGCTGCAGTGGGAGGCCGCGCTGGCAAAGCAATCTTGAAATGCCGCCACAGGATATCGGCGATATTCTCGAAACACGAGCCGTAACGCACGACTTCAAGTGTTTCACAATCGAGCAGGGTGGATGACGCCTGCCACAGGTGGTACTTCATCAGCCCGTAGTCGATGATGACGTCGGCGATGGCGGTGATCTCGGGCTCCATGTCCTCGACCCGGAACTTGGTACCGTGCATCGACAGGTTGGCCGAGGAGCCGAACAACAGCGTTTCGCGTTCCAGGCTCAGGCGCGTGATCGCACGGTGGAACGCTCCAGCGTTGAGCAGCATCAGCAAGGTGTCGCCCTTGGTGCTGCGCTCGAATGTGTCGGCATCGAGCCGACGCAACAGCGGATGGTCGGTGCGGCAGGGGGCGACCACCCCCAGCGGCAGATCGTAGTCCTGGGTGATTGCCTGCACAATGGCCTGCCCGCGTTCGCCGAGCACATGCAACTCGCGCTGCAGGTCCGGGTTTCCGAGCATCGCATTGAGCTTGCTCGGCGCGCGTCTCTTGGTGTCGAAAATCCTGCGCAAGGCCGGTGCCCGCGCGGCAATCAGCGAGTAACCGACGTCGTTGGGCAGGATCGCGATGCCGCCTGCCTGCATCACGTCCATTGCGCGCCCTGCGTCGGCGTTGATCTGCAGTACAGCCATCACGCACTCCTTGCCCGAAGCGACGAAAACCACCGTCCACGCCAGCATGGCCGCGTATCCCGCCGCACCATACTGCAGGGGAGATACAACTGCAACGCGATCCGGCCATGCGGCGAGTGCGCGCGGAACCCCTGCACATGCGGTGCTGCGGCAACGGGCAGGGAACCCGTTCGATCAGGCTGTCCCATGGTCCGCGCCAGTCGTGCAAATCCAGTGCAGCCCAAAGTAACGGTCCAGATCAATATCCAATGCACCGTCGCTCGTGAACACGGCGCGAATGCCAAGGCCGTCGCAACGGCGGCTCAGCAAGGGCAGGTCGGCGCCCGCCAGGAGCAACGCCGCAGGCAGGACGCTCACAGCCGTGTCGTCAAAATCGATCTCGACACGGGCATCGTGAAACTGCACGGTGGCGCCACCGGCGCGTTGCACCGACGACGAAGCGCCTGCGCGCTGCAATTGCGCAACCCAGGCCTCGGCCAGCCGGCGCGGCCCTCGGTAAACCACGCCCGTCAGCGCCAGCACTCCATTGCCATGTTGCAAAAGCCGGGGCGGACGCAACAATTGCGGCGTCAGGTGCTGAACCCAGCACACATAGGATGGGTCGTGTGGATCCCAGCGCGAATCGAAGTAGCAAAACCGGGCCTCGCCCAGCACGTCATCTTCGCGAATCAGCCGGGCCCAGTTCAGCAAAGGCCCCACTTCGACGCCGCGCGCAATACAAGCCTGCCGGCACGCCGCGGCGTCATCGGTTCCAAGTGCGATTACATGCAGCCCGTGGCGCACCGCAGTGGCCGGCGTCAATTGGTGCCCGGCCAGGGGATCGGTAATCTGCATGAGTTCGATATAGCCGCGCTGCAGCATCACCGAGTGTTGTGAACTGCCAGCAGAGACCAACACCCCGGCACTGTTGGTGCGGGTATGGTCGGCGCGCGCGGTCTGGCAAAAACCCAGCTCCGAGACGAGGCGGGAACTGGCCTCCAGATCGGCCACGATGAAGCCAACGTGGTCCAAACCCGAACCATGGGTGTGGTTGATCGCCGCAACAAGCATCGCAGTCAAGTCCTGGTCATGCGCTCGCACGCAGCGCTGGCGTCGCTAACGCCGGCAAGGCGTTGGCGCCAAAAATAACCTTCTTCGCAGCAAGAATGTGGGAGCGCATAGCCGCCTCGGCCCACACCGGATCACCTGCTTCGAGTGCCGATACCAGGTCCAGGTGCTGCATGGCGCTGCGCTCCAGCGCCTCGTGGTTGTATTTGCTGAAAGTCTGCCGCACCAGTGGTACATGGACCACGGCCACCAGCACCGAGGCCAGGCGCGGGTTGCGACTGGCGTCCAGAATCATGCGGTGCAGTCGGTTGTTCGACTCGGCGATCTCGCGCAAGTCGAGCTCGCCGCTGATCCGGATGAGGGCCTGAAACCGTTCCGCCTCCAGCCGCATTTGGCGCTTCTCCTGGTCCGAACCCCGGGTCGCCGCCAGCGACGCCGCATAGGCCTCGAGCAAAGCGCGCAGATCGAAAATCTCCAGCAGCTTGTCGGCAGTCCAGTCGACCACCACTGCACCGCGGTTGGGCCGCAGCTCGACGTACCCCTCGCCGGCGAGCAGCGTCAATGCCTGGCGCACCGAGGTGCGCGAGACCTTGGCCAGCGCACAGATCTCGACTTCGCGGATGCGATCGCCGCCGACAAACCGGCCACTCTGGATCGCTTGGCGAATCGCGTCGCAGGCCGTGTCGACCGTGCTCGCTGGGAGAATCGTTCCGACAACGGCCACGTCAACGCCAGTATTCCGGGCGCGAGAAGCCCTTGGCCTTGGGATCGGTCTCAATGAACCGGCGGTAGTCGGCTGACTTGTAGGCGTCGGCCAACTGCTTGAGCACGGCGCCGTTGGCCACCTCCTTGCGTGCCACCAGGATGATGCGGTACTGCGGTGCCGGGTCTTCCAGCACCAGCGCCGACGAAAGCAACATGCCCGACGCGATCACATGGTTGCCGAGCACCGCAGCCAGATCGACTTCATCAAGGGAACGCGGGATTTGCGGCGCGTCCAGCAAGACCAGTTTGAGGTTCTTCGGGTTGGAAGTGACGTTCTTCTCGGTTGCACGCCCTGCCGCTACCGCTGCATCAAGGCCGATCAACCCCTGCAGTTGCAGGAAGGCCAGTGAACGGCCGAGCGAGGTCGGGTCGTTGGGCAGGGACACCGAGGCACCGTTGGGCAGTGCCTTCAGGTCGGTGATTTTCTTCGAGTACAGGCCCAGCGGCGCGCTGGGCACCTGCAGCACCTCCACCAGGTCACCTTTGTACTGCGCGTTGAAGGTCTCCAGAAAGGCCCGATTCTGGAACACGTTGGCGTCCAGATTGCCATCCATCAGCGCCGAATTAAGCTGGATGATGTTGGAAAACTCGGTCAACGTGACCTTGACGCCGGCGCGTTCCAGGTTGGGTTGGATGCCGCGTTTGAACTGGTCGGCATAAGGGCCGGGAAAGAATCCGATGCGTAGCACCCCTTGCGCCATCGCCGCGCCGGCCATGACCAGGGAAGACAGCACCAAAGCCTTGACGAACATCCGCTTTTTCATCGCATTTCTCCAGAAGTATTTAAAAAAAGAACCTGCAAAACACTATCTCTTGTCGATCTTGCGCGCCAGCCAGCCACCCGCAATCTGGGTACCCTGAACTAGCACGAACATGATCACCACACACCACACCATGACCGAGGTCTCGAAACGGTAGTAACCATACCGAATCGCCAGATCGCCCAGACCACCAGCGCCCACCGCACCGGCCACCGCCGAATAGGCGATGAAACCAGTCGCCGTTACGGTGAAACTCCCCACCAGCGCCGGCATCGCTTCGGCCAGCAGCACCTTGACAATGGTGGTGCGGGTGGACGCGCCACAGGCCTGCGCCATGTCGATGATTCCGCGCGGCACATCGCGCAAATTCTGCTCAACAAGGCGCGCGAAAAAGGGAATCACGGCGAACGACAGGGCGACCGCAGCCGCCTTCGGACCAATGCTGGTGCCAACCACCTGGCGCGAAAAGGTAATCAGGATCACCAGCAGTATGATGAACGGAAACGACCGTAGCACATTGACGATGTAGCCAACGACGCGGTTGAGCAGGGGCCGGGGGTAGAGACCACCACTGCCTGAGGTAAACAACAACACGCCCAGCGGCGTACCGATCAGCGCTGCGCTGACCATGGTGGCGCTCACCATCAGCAGGGTGTCGAGTGTGGCCTTGACCAGGTCGGGCCCGAACTGCACCAGTGCGTCAAACAAATTGTTCATGTTTCCTCCTGTGGCAACACGGTTTGATCGGTCCAGCCCTTGGCAGTCTCGAAGAAAAACTTTCCCAGCAGACTCTGCGGTTGCGGCGCCGCCATGTCGATGCGGTCTACCACCCGCCCGCGCTCCAGCACCACGCAGTGCTGGCACAGATAGTTGGCCACCTTGATGTCGTGCGTCACGATCACGATGGTCATGCCACGTTCGCGGTTGAGTTGCTGCAACAGGCGCAATATCGACAATGCAGTATGGGGGTCGAGCGCCGAGGTGGCCTCGTCACACAGAAGGATCGTGGGCGAGGTCGCCAGCGCGCGCGCAATTGCCACGCGCTGGCGCTGGCCGCCGGAGAGCTGCGCCGGATAAGACTGCTCGCGGTCCGACAGGCCGACCGCGGCCATTGCCTCGCGTGCCCGGGCACGCCGCTTGGAGGTGGGCACTCCAGCCACCTCGAGCGAAAACTCGACATTGCGCAGCGCGCTGCGGTGTGATAACAGATTGAATTGCTGGAAGATCATGCCCATGCGTTGCCGTGCCTGGCGCAGCGCGTCGCCAGTCAGGCCAACCATCTCCTGGCCGTCGATGCGCACCGTGCCGCCGCTGGGTTCCTCCAGCCGGTTGATCAGGCGCAGCAAAGTGCTTTTCCCGGCCCCGGAAAACCCCAGCAGCCCGTAGACCTCCCCCGAGCGGATCGTCAGATCGGTCGGCAACAACGCGTCAATCACCTTGCCACCGGCCTGAAAGCGTTTGGAAACCTGGCTGAGTTCAATCATGGGATTCCCTTGTACGCGCCGCGCGCCACGCGGCCACCACCTCGCCACCCGTGGGCGTCCACACCCCGCCCAGGGACAACAGATGGTCGAGCACGCGCTCGAACATGGCAATGCGCAGCGGTGCGCCAGACACCCAGGGACGCACACAGTAATGCAGCAGGCGTGCGGTGACCAGGCCATCGCTGTGCAACTGGGTCAGCGCCTTGCGTAAGTGGTCTTCGAACATGTCGAGGTTGCACATGCGGTTCACCAGCACGGTCTGGTCGTCGAAGTCGGCCCACAGCGGCAGCGCCACGAGGTCACCCGGCGTGGTCATGGCATAGGGCTGCTCGTCGTTGGCCCAGTCGCATACATAACCCAAGCCCGCTTCACCCAGCAGTTGCGGCGTGCGGGTGGACTCACCGTACTCGGGGCCGAACCAGCCAGCGGGTGTGATGCCGCAGGCCTGCAGCCGCTCCAGCGTCTGGGCAATGTAGTCGCGCTCCTGTGCCAAATCCATCGCGCCGGTGATAGGGCGCGTGACCGAAAGCCCATGGGCGACGAACTCGCTGCCGGCTTCGCGCAGATAGTCGACCAGCTGTGGATACATCTCGGCGCTCAGCACGTCAATCGCCACAGTGGGCCGCATGCCGCGCTTGCGCAGCGCTTCGACCAGCCTGAATATGCCGACGCGATGGCCATACTCTCGGGTCGACACGCGGGAAATGTTGGGAAAGTCACGGATCAGGCCGCCGCCAACACTGTGGATCTGCGGCCAGCCGGTTGGCAAAGGGTCCTCGACGGTCTCCAGGTTGATCAATGGCACCACCGCAAGTCCACGATCCCCCGGCCAGCGCAGCGGCGTTCGCAGCGGCAGCGGGCTCCAGGGATAGTGGGGATGGTCCATGCCAGTGCGGCGGTCCGCCGGCACCGGACCACCGCGCACCGGTGTTGTGGCGCGGGCGCGCACCACCACCGCGGGTCGCGCCGCGGCCACAGCAGCAGCCTGCACGGCAACTTCGGCCGCATGCTGCACATGGGCATCGTAGTCGTGCTGTAGGAAATGCGCCGCAATTTCATCGCCGGTTGCGTGCCAGACACCGCTGTGTGCGCAAACATGGTCAAGGATTTCGCGCAGATGTCCAATGTGGTGCGGCTGCCCGATCTGGTACGGATGCAGCGCAATGCAAAACACCCGACCGCCATCGGCACTCTCCGTATACAAACGGTCGAACGCGGCCTTGCAGGCATCGACGAAATAACGCCCGCCGTAGGGCCTGCCGTCCCACAAGGGTGCATCGTTGAGGTCGTAGGAATACGGCATGGACACCAGCCGGCGGCCCGGCACCAGGATCGGCACTGGCACATCGTCGTGCACCCAGTCGGCGTGGTAACTCAGACCGGCCTCGGCGATCAGGGCGGGCGTGCGGCTGGTGTTGGTGATCGCTGGCGTCAGGATACCTTGCAAGCGCTGCCCGGTGTGGCGCAGCAGCGAGGCCACGTTGTCGGCGTAAAAGGCCCGCTCCTGCGCCTCGTCCATGCCGTACAGGAAACGCGTGTTGTAGATGCCGTGGCTCATCACCGCCCAGCCGCGTTCCCGGATCAGCTGCGCGATTTCGGGGAAGTGATCGAGCAAAGCCAGGTTCAGCGACGCGGTGGGCCGAACCGGATACTGGTCGAGCAATTCCGTCATGCGCCAGATGCCAACGCGGTTGCCGTAGTCGCGAAAGCCGTACTCGCGCACGTCGGGGTGCGACGGCACCCGGTCCCAGGTCTCGCGGCCGCGCGCGGGCGGAGGCGTGTACTCGTAGAACTCGACATTGGGAACAATCCAGAACGCCAGGCGCTTGCCATGCGGCCACTGCACTTTGGGGCGGGTCGTCACCGGTGCGTAACGGACAAAATCCTGGATCGACTGCATGCTGTGGGGTCGTGCGGCGTGACCTGGGTCCCGGCTCAGGCCGGCCAGGCGATGTTGTCCACGCCGGCCAGCGCGTCAAGTTTTTGGGCGGCATCGAAGAGCAGCCGAGCGCTTGGATCCGGGATCAGGGCATGGCGCGTGCAACCGACAAACTTGTCCCAGAGCTGCGGCGGCGCCAGTGGCGTATCGGCGTGGCCGCTGGCACGGCGCACGCGCGACGTCGACACCTCCCGCCCATCGTCCAGTGTGAAATCGATCACGTCGAAGGGCGCAGCGTCACGCCAGCCAGGTTCAAACTCTGCGGTTGTTCGGATCGTGACGCAGGCCATCAATTGCTGCAGCAAGGGGTCACGCACCACGCCGTCCGCCAGTTGCGCGAAACCCACTGCCCTGTGCACCAGCGCGCAGGCCAGCGCAAACTCCAGGCTGAACTTTGCCTGCAAGGCATCCTGAGGCAGGTGGTAGGGCATGACAGCAGCATGGCGCTCACTGATATGCGCCACAATTTTGCGCACGCGCTGCGGATCGATCGGCTCGCGCTGCTGCAGTTGCAGCACCGCATCGATGCTGCGCTGCGAGGCGCCGACGGTCGGGTACTTCTTGATATTGAGCCGCATCACGACACTGCGCCAGTGGTGCCCGAGGGCGGGCTCGGTGTCGAGGTCGACGCGGCCTTGCGGCGACAGGGCGCGTGCGAGCCCGTGTTTGCCCTCGATGGCGGTGGCACTGGCCGACAAGCCACCTGCCGCAAGGCTTGCCGCGTTGACTCCCGCTGCTGCGGCCCGGCCGCCATGCCAGGGTTTGGCCATGGTGCCGAAATTCTCGAACACACCACCGGAATCGGACGCCGCCAGCGCCAGTGCGTGGCGCGACATGGTCTCATTGAGGCCCATCACCACGGCGGCCGCTGCCGCCGCGCCAATCGGCCCGAGTACGGCAGTAGGATGCCAACCCCGGTCGTAAAAGAGGTCCGGCTCACGCAGCATCAAGTCGGCCCATACCTCATAACCTGCGAGGTAGGCCGCCGCCATGCGCTGTCCACTGGCGCCATGGGCATCGGCCACTGCCAGGATGGTCGGCACCAGCACCGCACTCGGATGGTTGGAGAACGCGAAATCATCGTAGTCCATTGCGTGTGCGGCGGTGGCGTTCACCAATGCCGCCTGTACGGCACCTACACGTTGCGTGCTGCCCACGATGCGTGAGCGCGGTGTGGCGCCCTGCTCCTGCACGTGGCGACGCAGACACTGCACCGCGTCTTCCTGCGCACCCGCGAGCATCACGCCTATGCAATCGGTAAACCCGAGGCGTGCCACCTCCAGCGTCGCGGGCGGCAGAGCACAATGCGCCGCGCTGGCGACAAAACTGGCGTACCGCTGGGTTAATGCAGCCGACATAAAAGGTTGTTAATGTATGCAAAATTCAGACTTCCCATTTTTCTGGAAGCCGTCATTCGCAAAATACAGTCTGAAAAAACAGAATGCATGCTCAGAGGAATTTGGGTAACCTGTATTATGCATACAATTCTTATGAAAAGAGGACAATTCTCGTCGCTCACGTTTCAGCAGCGAGAGGGTCCCGCACTGTACAGTTGAGCGGCGAAACCGCGCCCAGCGCTTGCACCATCCGGCTGCCCTCCAAGGTTGGCCGACAAAGGCAGTTCAGGCCAGCACACCACGCAAACGTCGTAAAACGGGAGCCCCATGAAACTCTGGCAACTCAGCGCATCCCAGGCCAGCCAGGCCATGGCGCAAGGCACTCTAACCAGCGCACAGTACACCGGCGCCTGCCTGGAGCGCATCGCCGAGCGTGAGCCCTTGGTGCGGGCGTGGGCGCATGTCGATCCGGAGCTGGCCATGGCGCAGGCTCGCCGTCGCGACCAGGAGCCCCGCCGCAGTGCCATCCATGGCATACCAATCGGTTTCAAGGACGTGATCCGCACCCGTGACTTGCCAACCCGGCACAACTCGCCGATCTACGCCAACCACCGGCCCAACGAAGATGCTAGTTGTGTGGCCACCCTGCGCGCGCTCGGCGCAGTGATCCTGGGCAAGACCGAGACGCTGGAATTCGCCTGCGGCGGCAACTTTCCGCCGACTCGCAATCCGCTCGATCTGGAGCGCACACCGGGCGGCTCGTCGTCCGGCTCGGGCGCGGCGGTGGCCGCTGGCATGGTGCCGCTGACCCTGGGCACGCAGACCGGCGGATCGACGATACGGCCGGCATCGTTCTGCGGCGTATACGCGATGAAGCCTACGCTGGGACGTATCGCCACCGAAGGCGTCAAGGCTTACTCTGTGCACCTCGACACGGTAGGTCTGTTCGGTCGCAGCGTCGCCGACTTGCGCCTGCTGGCCAACGCCTACCGCATCACGGAGCAACCCGAGGCGCCCGCGGTCGCGATTGGCGGTTTGCGCATTGGCCTGTGCCGAACACACCTGTGGCCCGAGGCCGACGCCGACGCACAGGCCGCACTCGAAGGTGCTGCACGGTTGTTGCGCACTGCAGGCGCGATGGTGTCCGATTTTTATTTATCGGCAGGCTTCGACCACATCAACCGCTTCCAGGACGAAATCATGCAGGACGGCGGGCGCAGCGCATTTTTGCCGGAGTATTACCAGTCGGCATAAATGCTGCACACCGATTTCAAGGCCAAGGTGCACAACCATCTGGGGCGGACACCGCAGGTAATGCGTAAGGCGCTCGACACGGTTGCGGCATGCCAGCGTGAACTCGAACAGGAAATGGGGCCTTTCGACGCGCTGCTCACCATCAGCGCGCCAGGCGAGGCGCCGCTGGGCCTGCACTCGCAGGGCATGGCCACCTTCAACCGCCTGTGGACGGCCCTGCAGGTGCCCTGCATCAGCATACCCGGCATGACGGGCGCGAACGGCATGCCGATCGGCATGCAGCTCGTACAACGGCGCTACGACGACGAACGTCTGCTTGATGTGGCACAGACAGTGGCCACGGTAATCGACACCCGGGAGCGGGTATGGAACTGATCAACCGCGGCGCGGAGCCCGACAGCGCCACCATTGCGCAGGACGCCCGCAAGGCGTTCCAGGTGATGGTCAGCGGGGGCGTAGCGGTGTTGCCGCTGAGTGTGTCCTACGCCATCTTTGCCCACACCGCCAGCGGCGTGGAACGCACCTACCAGCTCAAGCAGCGCGCGCAGACCAAACCCAACGGCGTGATCGGCAACTGGGACATCTTCAGCGGCGTGCTGCAGGTGACGCAGCGCGACCGCGACCTGGTGCGCTGCATCACGCTCGACCACAACCTTCCGCTGTCGGTGATCGCGCCCTTCGATTCCCACCATGACTGGTTGCGCACGGTGCAGTTCGGCGCCCTGCGCCGCGCCACCAAGGGCAACACCATGGACCTGCTGATGAACGCCGGTGCGCTGCACAACCACCTGGCGCGCATGAGTTGGGACAGCGCCGCGCCGCTGATGGGTTCGTCGGCCAACCTGTCGCTGACCGGCAGCAAGTTCACCCTGGAAGGCGTGCAGGACTCTCTCAAGGACGGCTGCGATCTGGTGCTGGGGTACGGCGCCTCGCAATACGCCAACCGCTGGGACATCGGCAGCACCATCATTGAGCTGCCAAGCTGGCGCGTGCTGCGCTGGGGCGGGTGTTTTGACGAGCAGGCGGTGCTGGTGCAAAAACACTTCGGGGTAACACTGCCGCCGCGCCCGGCAAGCGGGCCGCTGAGCCTGGTCTGAGACCCGGCCGGCGGTAGCCAGAGAACAGGGCCTCGCCGACAATCGAGTGACCCATTGGCAGGCCTCAAGTGCGTATTTGGCTGATCGTGACCGACGATTCCGGGATCGTGACCGGTCACGATCGGCCGCAGTACCCGATTGACGCAACACGCCTGCAGCCCGAGGCAGGTGGATGCAGCCATGACCACCACGTCGTGCGCATTGGCTGGAGCCGCTGCTGTCGCATCTTCGGTACAGAAATCTGTATCATCATTTCATGAAGACGACCCTGGACCTGAACGACCAACTTCTCGCCGACGCCAAGGCGCTTGCGGCCCAGCAGCGCATGAGCCTGATGCGCCTGATCAAGGAAGGCCTGCAGCTGCGACTTCGCGCCAAGGCCGCCTCCGCGAAACAAGGCCGGGTTCGCTTGCCGGTATTCAGGGGCCGCGGCGGCCTGGTGACCGGTGTGGACCCATTGCGCAACAAAAGTCTGCTGGAAGCCCTGGGCGATGACGCCTGATGTCAACGTGCTGGTCGCCGCGTCGCGAGCCGACCATCCACACCATGCCGTGGCGCGCGCCTGGCTCGAAGAGGCGGTGCTTGCATCTGGGGCAGGTGCAGCTTTTACGCTGATGCCGATGGTGCTGGTCAGCTTTCTGCGGCTAGTCACCAGCCCCAAGATCTTCCAGCAGGCCACGCCAATCGAAGATGCCGTGGCGTTCGTCGATGCACTGTTGGCGTCGCCCGGGGTGCAGCTCGCGCCCCTGGGCCCTGAGTGGTCGAAGCTACGCCAGCTATGTCTGGGCAAACAACTGGGCGGCAACGATGTGCCGGATGCCTGGTTATCGGCAGCGGTGTCGCATCTGGGCGAGCACCTTGTCAGCTTTGATCGGGGCTTCAGGAAGCTGCTTTCGCGCGGCCAGTTCACGCTGCTGATAGCGGCATAGTCGAGGCACGGACCCGGCAGCTCGCGTTTCGCTGGTGCCGCGGATCATGGCCCTTTTAAACCGATAGCTCAAAGGCACGAATCTGCTGGCAACCTCCGCCCATCAGGAGTGAATAAATGGAACACGGGATCCAACTGCATATAGAGAGAGGTTGCCAGAAGGCGTGTACCTGGCCACGAGCGATGAGATCCAGGGCCTGGTCGCACAAGGCCGCACCATCCAGGAAACCATCGAGATTGCGCGTGACGTGGCCAGGAAGCTGCTCGAGGCGGCGGCTGATACTGGTACTTCGCGGCTGGTACCTGCCCGCGACACATTCGACTACCCGCTGATCGTCGCGACCTGATGGGTGCGGTTGCCGGATTTCGCTATCGCGATATCGTCCGGCGGCTGAAGCCGCTGGGGCTGATGTTTCATCGCCAGGCGGCAAGTTCCCATGAAATCTGATTCAACCCGGTGTTGAACCGAACCCGCACGCTTCCCAACCACCCGGGTGATATGCCTGAAGGCACGCTACGGGCCATCCGCAAGCAGGCCGGTATCGAGGGGGACCAGTGTCTGAGCAAGGAATAGCCGCGTGACGGCAATGCAGCCGAAGCCATCGGTCGATGGACATGGCCAAGGCGTCAGCATTCGACCATACGCGGGTACAGGTTTCTGTGCAGCCATGGTCGGCACACGGCAGGGTGCTGACGGTCGATTCGAACGAGCGGCCGGACGTTGTCGACCGCGAACTACCATAGGTCTGCTCACAAGCCCTAGTTGTTCGCCGTCAACGGATCGATGATTTGCTTGATTTCAGTGATCTTGGAACAAGGGATCCCGCTGAGTTCGGAATGTTTTGTTATGTCTTTCTCACTTTCGGCCAGGTAGATACAAAATGTTTTCCCACCCGCTACGTAGGAATGTTGCCACTGTATGGACGGGCCGATATTGGCGAGGGCTTGGTTCGAAGCACGGGCTGCGCCACAAAGCTCGGTCAGCGAGAATTCTCCGATTCCCGGGATGTCACGTTCGATCATAAAGCGTTTCATTCTGAAGTCCTCTTCTCTTGGAAAGGCCAGATATTACCGTCAACCGCGTCCAGCCCGAAGTGAAATTTTCTTTACATCCAGAAAGATTTTCTTTAAAAAGCGGCTGGAATTTTTAGCTACTTAAAGCTAAACTTTATTAAATGACGGCTGTAACACATCTGAAGTCGCTTCAAGCATTGGAGCTAGCCGTGCGCGTGGGATCTCTCACTGCGGCGGCCGTCCGGTTGGGCATCACGCCAGCGGCGGTTGGGCAGCGCATTCGTTCGCTGGAGGACTATTTGGGAACCGATCTTCTGCTGCGCGGTAGATCCGGGCTGCAGCCAACACCTGAGCTTCAGCAAGCACTTGCTGATCTGCGTTCAGCCTTTGATGCGTTGGAGCGGGTAATTGAAACACTTGATTTTCAAAGAGTCAGCGAAATTCATGTTGTAGCCGACCCGGATTGGGCCGACCTCTGGCTTGCACCAAGGTTGCCGGAGTTTCGGGCCAAGTATCCCAATATTCTGTTTTGCATCAATGGGGATGGCGACGTGCCATTGCGAATTGGATCACCAGATTTGCAAGTTTTCTGCAGCACCGCGCCGGGCAAGGCGTTGTTTCGAGACGTAATTGTGACCGTAACTGGCCCGGACAACTCTCGCCGGTTGGCTGATTGGGATGCGCAAAACGAGATGGAAGGGATGCCTCTGCTTCATTTGAAGCGACAGCGCGACGACGAAGATTATCCCGGTTGGGTAGAGTGGTTCAAGGCGTTCGGGCATCGTGAAATTGGAAACGACCGCGGTATCCGCTACCCAAACGCAAGACTGGCTTTAGAGGCAGTTCGGGAAAATGTTGGCTTTCTTGTCTGTGGCCTTTCGCTCATGCTGCGCGATTTGGAGGAAAAAACCATCGTTCATCCGTTCCCGATCTCACAGAACCTTATTGCGCCATTCCCTTATCGCCTGAAAATGAGCGCCAACGCGGAGAACCGTCCTCAGATCCAAAGGTTTGCCGATTGGCTTGAATTTGAATCCCGAGAGACACAACGAAAGATCGATGCGCTGTTGGACCAGTGAAGTCACAATTGCGGTCCAGGACAGTCACTTAAGACCAGGCATTGGCTGCGCGGCCAAGTCGCGTGGCCCAATCGCTGCACGCGCGCCGGCTCGCGCGTTCTAATAAGAGGCCAGATCGATGCCAACGTGCAATTTCGACGCAGGCTGGGTAGTACCTGCGCAGAGTCCCGCACCCGCCTCATCGGAGAGCAGCGGGAGGGAGATGAAGTCAGGCAAATTGACGCCATCGTGAAAGACCAGCGTCGTCTCCAACCGCCCCGTTGGTCAAAAACAGATCGGGCCCCATTGGAGGGAGTGCAGATCGGTACAGCGGCATTGAATTCTCTCAGGATTCTCGGCCCGATATGCCCCAATGGTGCGGCTGCAGGATCTGCTGGACGCATCGTCATGCCCGGCACGGCTCTGTGTGAAATCAGCAAAATTTCGAAATGCGACTGACGATCCGACCTGACCCGAATATATCTCCCAGAAGCATTGAGGGCCAGCTTTGCGCTGCAGATGTAAACCAAAAATTGAAATGTCCCCTTTGGGTGGTTTTGGTTTTAAGTATTTTTTGCAAATGGCTGTTTGGCAAGCGAAGCGCGCCAGGCCTTCTTCAACCCCGCCCAACAAGCCAGACATCCGTGGTGAACTGGTCAGGCAGGCGCACATGCCGTCGCACCTCGCGGTTGAGCGCTACCACCGTGAGGCCCGTGCAGAGCGTGTCCACGCAAACCTCGCTGCCCCCATCCACCGCCATGCTGTCGACCAGCTCGAGCCCCGGCACAGCCGGCTCGGCAGGCTCAAACGCACGAGCGCCCTGCACTATTGAATCACCACGCCCGCAGCGCTAAGCGGGTCCGGCAGAGGCCCTGCAC
>JAJAZK010000586.1 GCA_026785765.1 Rhodoferax sp.
AAAGGATCGAGGTTGGCCGTGTTCGGATCGGGCATCAGCAACATGTCGGAGGCTTCAATGCCCTTCCAGCCGGCAATGGATGAACCGTCGAAGGCGTGGCCGGCACTGAACTTATCCTCATCGAAATGCGACACAGGCACGGTCACGTGCTGCTCCTTGCCACGGGTGTCGGTGAAACGGAAATCAACAAACTTGACTTCGTTTTCTTTCACCATCTTGATCACGTCTGCGACGGTCTTTGCCATCAAATACTCCTGTTGGGCGGTTATGGAAATGTGTACCGGGTATCAAACGCAGTTTTTGTGCCAGCAGCGTTAACCGGGAGCAAACTGCAGAATTTTCAATTTTGCCTCGCGTTTCAACGCTCTCCACAGAGCGAGCCATTTTCTCCATGGCGAAAACAGCAAAGCCCCGCACCAAACACGCTCGCCAAGCATGAAAGCACCAATTTGGTGCATTTTAACCACGCACCAGTTCGGGGCCCAGCTTGGCGCCGTATCCAGCCAGTCCGGACACGAGTGCCGCATAAGCTGCGTCAACCCCACTTGTGGCGCCCTTGACACCGAGCTCGATATGCCGCCCATACTCCGGGTGGTCCACACTGGGAAGGCTGAACACCTTGATACCGGGAAACAGGCGTTCGATCTCCTCCATGAGCGGGGTCAGGGTTGCCTCCATGGCGCCGTACGCAATGACCGACTTTTCCACCCAGATGCGGCGGTGAAACAGGTGCGCGTAATGCGTGTCGAGGACCCACTCCACCATGGGCCAGGCCATCACCGGAAAGCCGGGAACGAAGTGCACTTGCCCACAGCTGAAACCGGGAATCTTGTTGTAGGGGTTCGGAATGATGTGTGCGCCAACCGGAAACACTCCCATGTTGAGCCGGTGCAGGTTGTCCGCGCGTTCCGGCTCAAAAGCGGTGCCCTGCTCTGCCGCCACGTCCTGCATGCGCTGCTGTATCAGTTCGCGGGCCTGGGGGTGCAACTCCAGCGGCACTTCCAGTGCGGCCGCCGCACACTGACGTGTATGGTCGTCGGGCGTGGCGCCGATGCCGCCGCAGGAGAACACGACGTCGCCGGACTGCAACGCACGCCGCAAGCTGGCAGTGATGCGTGGCGGAGAATCTCCAACATAGTCCGCATATTCGAGTTGCAGACCACGCGCCTGCAGGCGCTCGATCACTGCCGGCAAATGTTTGTCAGCGCGTTTGCCGGACATGATCTCATCACCGATGATGATCAGACCAAAGCTGGCGGCAGTTGCGCCAGGGAGGGTATTTTCAGGGTTTGGCATCGGGGAGAACGAGTAAGGGGGCCAATTCCGGGATGGCGCCGGGCACCGCCGTCGCTGCCAGTTCGGCGCGCAGGGACTGCAGCGCGCCCAAGCTGAAATGGGCAAACCACAAGGCCGAAAAGGCGAATACAAGGGTGTAGATCCATATTACAAGCGGCAGCAACATCACGAAACCGACCACAAAGGCCGCTCCAAAGGCCCACACCAGATTCGGTGCGGCGCCCAGAAAACCGGCGAGTACACCGATGGCCAGCAAGGAGCCGCGGTGACGGCGGAAGATCTCGACGCGTTCCTCGCGGCTGGCGTGGTCCGCCAGGGCTTCATGCGCCATCAAGCGATAGGTCAGCCAGCCCCAGATCAGCGGCGGCAAAATCAGGATCAGTGGCGGAACCAGCCACAGCGGTATCGACACCAGCAATGCCGCCACTGCCAGCAGCGTCGACCCGAGTGACCAGAACAGCACCGTCACCCAGGACGCGCCATGTTTGCGTTCGAGCTGCGGAAAGCGCCTTTGTGCCACCAGCGAAACAATGGCTGGCAACATGAACAGCGACACCACCAGCAGGCAAACGACAACGATCACCGGAGTGACCGCAACAATAACCAGCAGCGGACCGAGGACGTTCTTGAGCGCCCCCGCACCCACACCGTTGAGCCAGGTCAGCATGGAGCTCATGATGGACGAGGACTCCAAACTCATCTGGACCCAAGCGAGGGAGGGGTCCCAAAGCAGGTAAAAAAGACCCATTGCCAGCGCCACCATCAGAACCAGCGGCAACAACGAGAGCGCGATCACATGTGGCCGCAGACAATAGGCCGCCGCGCGCCAGAAGGAATCCAGAAACAGCCACATACCCCAAGCATAACGGCACGCGCCATCCGCTACGATCCGTCGCATGCAACGAATTGACCTGGGCGCGTGCCGGCTGGAGGTGCGGCAACTGGCCGCGCCCGCGGGCGCGCCGGACCGGGCGCCGTTGGTGTTCCTGCACGAGGGGCTCGGATCGGTCGCGATGTGGCGCGACTGGCCCGCGCAGGTGTGCGCCGCCAGCGGCCGCGGCGGTTGGATATATTCGCGGCGCGGTTATGGCGCGTCCGACCCGGTGCCCAAGGTCCGGGAAGAATCCCGCGTCGTCGACGGTGTGCGCCAGGGGCGCCTGTTGCCGGACTACCTGCACCACGAAGCCTTCGAAGTGTTGCCCGCGCTGCTGGCCCGCCTGGGCATTGGCCGGGCGCCGGTGTTGCTGGGCCACTCCGACGGGGGCAGCATCGCCCTGCTCCACGCCAGCCGTTACCCGGTCGCCGCCTGCATCGTGATGGCGCCGCACGTCGTGGTTGAAGAGGTGTCACTGGCGGCCATCACCAAAGCCCGCACGGCTTTCGAATCCGGCGACTTGCGACGCAACCTGGCGCGGTTCCACTCCGATGTGGACTGCGCGTTCTGGCAATGGAACGACGCCTGGCTCAACCCGGCATTTCGCGGCTTCGACATCCGGCCCGATTGCCAACATATCACGGCACCGCTGCTGGCGATTCAAGGCTTGGACGACCCCTACGGAAGCATGCGCCAGATCGACGAAATTTGCCCCGGCAAAGGCGCGGTAATACGGCACCGGCTGCTGCAGTGCGGCCACTCGCCGCACCGCGACCAGACGGCAGCAACCACCAGCTTGGTGACCGGGTTCCTGCAATCAGTCGGCTGACACGGGCGACGCCTGCAGCTGCGCCAGCTCCGTCGCAACCAGCCAGCGCCACTGGCCCGGCAGCAAGTCCGCTGGCAGCTCCAGCGCGCCAATGCGGGAACGGTGCAAGGCGTCCACCCGGTTGCCGACCGCCGCCAACATGCGTTTGACCTGGTGGTACTTGCCCTCGGTCAGCGTTAGCTGCAAATGCAAACCCGCGCCGTCCGCGTCGACCAACCAGCAGGCGGCCGCACGCACCGGTTTCGGGTCGTCGTCCAGCACGACACCCTCGCGCAGACGCTGCAGCTGCTTGTCGTCGAGCGGATGCTTGACGGTGACCTCATACACCTTGGGCAGATGAGTTTTCGGCGAACTCATACGGTGGATGAATTTGCCGTCGTCGCTGAGCAACAACAAGCCAGTCGTGTCCTGGTCCAGCCGCCCCACCGCCTGCACGCCCTGAATTGCGCTCTTGTGCGGGCGCATCCGCAACGGTGAGGGCAACAGGGTGTAGATGCTGGGGTAGGTCGACGGCTTTTGTGAACACTCGGTGCGCGCCGGCTTGTGCAACATCAGATAGGCCATCGCATGGTACGGCCAGTCGACACCCTGTACGCGGATGCGCAGCCCGGTTGGCGCGAACTCGGCCGCCGGATCGGCGCAGGCGACGGGCACTCTCGCGTCCAGCGTTGCATATACCTGTACCAGGCCTTGCTGCACCAGGCCAGCGCAGACCCGCCGGGTACCGAATCCCTGGGAGAAGAGCACGTCCTGCAGTTGCATGGTGTTATTGTTTGAAGAGTCTGGGCATCCGCCCGCGCCGGGATTGTCGGTGATGCCGTCACTGCAAGCGGCAGTGCCGCGTCGGAGACAATCCCCTCGGTGAACCTCAAATACTTCGCGCAGTTGATCGCCTTGTCTGCGTTGTGGGGAGCGTCGTTCCCGATGGTTCGCATCGCCAGCCCCTTGCTGGGTCCCGGTGTTCTGGCCACCACGCGCATGGCCATCGCCAGTCTGACGCTGGGCCTGATCATGGTCTGGATCGGTCAGCGTTGGCCGCGCGAACACTGGCGCGAACTGGCGCTGCTAGGCTTGCTGTCGATCGCCGCGCCGTTCCTGTGTTTTACCTGGGCTGCACTGCATCTGCCAGCGGGTTATGTGGCACTGTTCAACACCACGGCGGTGGTGTTTGGCACCGCCACGTCGGCCTGGCTCAAGGAAGACACACTCACAAGCAGGAAGTTGCTCGGCGGCCTGATCGGGCTGACTGGAGTCGGCCTGGTCGTCGGGCTCGGTCCGGTCGAACCTACGCGCGAGGTCTTGCAGGGTGCGGCGGCTGCGATCCTGGGTGCATTCTTCTTCGGCTGTGCAACCCCCCTGATGAAACGTGCCACGCGTCGCATCGAGCCATTGGCGATTGCTGCACCCGCACATGCAATCGGCCTGCTGATCCTGTTGCCAGTGGGTGTCTGGACCTGGCCACAGGCGCACTTCACGCCGCTGGCAACCTTGATCGTATTCATCCTGGGAGTTGTCACATCCGGCCTCGCCTTCTGGATGCACCTGCGCATCATGCGCCACATGACCCCCGTCGCCGCCATGAGCCCGATGTTCTTCATTCCCATCTTCGGCGTGACCTGGGGCCACCTGATCCTGGACGAGGCGCTCAGCCCGGGCATCTATCTGGGCGGAGCACTGGTGTTGCTGGGCGCGGCGCTGGTGACAGGGTTCAACCCGTTCCGTGCTTCCGCCGTGATCCCGCCCTGAGCGGGCGCCGACACAACTGCCAGTGCCGGTTGGCCAACGCAATCGACGCGTAGTCCGATTCGATCAAGCGCAACCACGCAACCATCGGTTCAGTCTGGCGTGCAGGCTCAACCCAATCGGCCAAGACGGCGCAGAGATGATCCAAAGCACTACAGTCTCCTCGCCCGCGACCTGGCCAAAAGCTGCTTTGGTCACGGGTAAACCCCCTTGATTCAGAGTCCTCTGAGGCGCCGGGCCAGACGGCAAGCTATGGGTAATCAGCCTTTCCTGCTTTCGGATCCTGCGAGTCCCGGTCGCCTCAAGAATCTGCGCGGCGTCGATACGACCCTGCAGTCTGCAAGGACTGGAGCGCCAGCAGAGAGCTGGCGGCGACTGCCAGTCCGACAGTGAAAACGATTCAAGTCGATATGAAAAAATTCCGCTTGGCACACACCCCCCTGGTCCACACAATGGGTTCAGCAAACAAGGGAAGTCATCGGCGTGTCACTTGGCGGGCTGATGTCCCGTTTGTGTCCATGACATGCCGCAAGCAACAACTCAAGAGGAGAA